>NZ_MUNH01000543.1:0-12587 GCF_002154615.1 Streptomyces recifensis | reverse complement strand
GGCGGCGACGGTCGAGTCCCCGGAACTGACGGCGGCACGAGAGCGGGCCGTGGCGGAGCTGAGGGAGCTGGTGGTGGGGGCTGCGCGGTGAACGCTGTCCTCCGGGCGGTGGTCGCGTCTCACCGGAGCCGACCGCTGCGCGCGCACGCGGAGGTGAAGCTGTGAGCACTCGCGGTGCGGGCCGGGCGGGACCACGGCCGCCGGCTGCCGTCCGAGCCCTGGAGCGGTGGTGGAGCCGCCCCCTCGGGCCGCGCGGTGGAAATCCCTGGCCAGAGGCGGTCCGGCGTGCTGGGATTGCCCGATGGAGCGTGTGGTCGAGGTGGACCGGGGTGCGTACCCCGATGCGGTGACGCCCTGGGAAGAGGGGGCGTGGCGGGAGGCCGTCTTCGCGTGGATCGAGGGGCAACTCGCGCGGTACGGGCTGCGGGTGACGGGGGTGGTTCGGGTCCGGGTGCGGCCCTGGTCGGTGTTGATGCGGGTGCCGGTGGGCCGGCAGGACCCCGTGTGGTTCAAGGCCAATCCGCCCGGCAGCGTTTTCGAGGGGCCGTTGACCGCCGCGTTGGCTCGGTGGGTGCCCGAGTCCGTGTTGCGGCCGCTGGCTGTGGAGGGCGAGCGGGGATGGTCGCTGCTGCCGGACGGCGGCCCGCTGTTCCGGGAGGCGGAGGCGGGGCCGCGGGCCTGGGAGGAGTTGCTCGGCGGGTACGCAAGGATGCAGCGGGCCCTGGTTCCGCGCGTCGGTGAGCTCGGCGCGCTCGGTGTTCCGAGGCTGCCGGTGAGCGAAGTGCCCGCGTCCTTCGACCGCTTGCGGGAGGGCAACGGTTCCCTGGAGCCGGAGCAGCGGGCCCGGCTCGACGCCCTGCGACCCCGACTGCGCGACTGGTGCGCCGAGTTGGACGCGATCGGTGTCCCCGACTCCCTCGACCACGCCGATCTGCACGAGGGCCAGCTCTTCCACCCGGCGCCGGGCCGGTTCACCTACTTCGACTGGGGGGACGCCATCGTCTCGCACCCCTTCGCCAGTCTGCGTATCCCGGCCCAGCGGGCGGCCGAGCGGTACGGGCCCGGGATACTGCCCCGCCTGCGCGACGCCTACCTGGATCCCTGGACGGACCTCGGGCCGTCGGCGGCGGAACTCCGCCGCGCCGCCCGACTCGCCTGGCGGCTGGGCGCGCTGGGCCGCGCCCGCGCCTGGACCAGGCTCTTCCCGTCCGCGACGGAGCCGGCGAACGGCGCCCGCTCGCTGCTGGAGACCGGGGACGCTCCCCCGTTCTGAGCCCCGGAGGCCTCAGCCTCTGGGAGCCGCGCCGCCCGTGGCCCGGAGGTGGTCACGGCGGGCGTTGTTGTACGTGCGCAGATGGACCTTGGCCACGGCGCAGGCCGCGCCGTCGGCACGGCACTGGCGGCAGGTCCGTACGTGCTGCTCGTAGGTGGTGCGGGCGTTTTCCAACGCCTCATCGGCCATGGACATGGTCATCTCCGGAGGAGGCGCGCCCACGCGGACCGCGCCTGATTGACTGGTGAGTAACTTCCGGAGAAAGATCATCATGTTACTGCCGGTACTGGGAAACCAGGCCGCGCGAAGCCGAAAAGGGGGAGCCGTCCGCCGACGGCTCCCCCTCCTGCCTCCCCTTCCCGCGCCGGTGACGCGGGAGGGGTCAGGAACGGCGTGCGCGCGAGGCGTACACCGTCCCGGCTCCCACGGCCAGCACGAGCGCGGCCCCACCCGCGAGCATGCCGACCGGGGCACCCGCACCGGTCTCCGCCAGCGGCGGATTACCACCGTTGGGCGAGGACTTGGGCGCGGGCGGACTGGACTGGGCCGGCGGCACGTCCGCGCCGGTGGACGGCGTCGCGCCGGGCTTCGGGCTCACCGGGGGCTTGGTGCCCTCGGCGGGCGCGCTCGGCCGACCACCGGCGGGCGGCGCGGAAGGCGCCGGGCTCGCGGAGGTCTCCGGCGCGGACGGGCTCGGCGTGGCCGACTCCGTCGTACCGCCCTCGCACCGCTTGTCCCCGCCGTTCCAGGCGGCTATCAGGTGGTACGGCGTCAGGACGCCGGCCCGCACGTCGGGCAGCGGGCCGTGACCCTCGCCCTCCTTGCCGTCGTAGGCGGTGTCCTCGCCGTACAGGTCGATCTGCCCGAAGCAGGTCGGCGTCTTCACGCTGAGCCTCTGCCAGGTGCGGCCGTCGTCGTCCTTGCCCGCGACATCCTTCGCGGTGAGGTGGACGGTGGCCTTGTCGACCATTTCCTGGTGGCCGGAGGACGCCCAGTTCGGGCCCTCGGTGGTGTACTCGGCCAGGGAGACGGGGTAGCTGCACCCCTCCCCGACGCTCTGGCCGGGCGCGAGGCGGACCTCGACGGTGCCGGGGACGGTGTCCCACTGATGGAACCCGCCCTGCGAGGACCAGTCGGCGCCGACGACCTTGCCGTCGGCGTCGACCAGTCGGTACTGCACGGTGGCGGACGAGCAGGCGCCGCCCTCCTGGGCGTGAGCGGCGGTGGCGCCGATCAGCGGCGCGGCGGTCGCCGCGAGGAAGGCCGCGGCGGCCGTGGCGAGAAATCTGGCTGGTTGCGAGCGTGCCAAGGTGAGCCTCTGTCCGTTCAAAGGTGTGGGAGGTGGCAGGGCGCGCGCGAACCGGCGCGCGGCGCCCCGTGTCCCTTCGCCCGCCCGAGGCGGAAGCGAGGACGGTCAGAGTCTTGTCGCCTTTACAACTCCCGTCAATTTTACACGAGTTGAGCATCATCACAGTCGCGCCGGAATCGAATGCGCAGGTCAGCACGGACGGCAGATTTCGGTACGGGACCCGACATCCCCGAATTGCACGGGTCGGCCCCGCCGGTCGCGTGCGGCTACTCCCCCGGCGCGAGGGTGGCCGCGAGCAGGCGTGCCGTCTCCTCGATCAGCGCCTCGTCCACGGGCGCGTCGGGCGCGGGCTTGGTGGACAGCACGGACAGCAGCAGCAGCGTGCCCTTCCCGGTCCAGGCCACGCCGAGGTCGTTGGCGGTGGCGTAGGAGCCGGTGCCGGTCTTGTCCGCGAGGACCCAGTCCGACGGGAGCCCGGCGCCGAACCGCTTGCCGCTGGTGGTGTTCCCGCGCAGCCAGCCGACGAGCTGCCCCCGGTCGCCGTCACTCAACGCCCGCCCCAGCGTGAGCAGTTCGAAGGTACGCCCGAGGGCGCGCGGTGTGGTGGTGTCGCGCGGATCACCGGGTACGGCGGTGTTCAGATCGGTCTCCCACCGGTCGAGCCGGCTCACCCGGTCGCCCAGGGAGCGGAAGAAGCGGGTGAGGCCGGCCGGGCCGCCGATCCGGCGCAGCATGAGGTTGCCCGCCGTGTTGTCGCTGTACTGGATGGCGGCCGCGCACACGTCGCCCAGCGCCATGCCGGTCTGCTGATGGGCCTTGGACTGCTCGGAGTTGGAGAGGATGTCGGCCGGCGGATAGTGGATCACCTCGCCGAGCGCGGTGCGGCCGCCGTGGTCGCGCAGGACCGCCGCGGCGGCGATGGCCTTGAACGTCGAGCACATGGCGAACGGCTCGTCGGCGCGGTACGCCACCGTGGCGCCGGTGCGGGTGTTGTGCGCGTACACCCCGAGCCGTGCGCCGTACCGCTTCTCCAGCGCGGCCAGCTCGGGGCGCGGCGCGGCCGGGCCGTTCTGGGCGGCGGAGGCGGGAACGGCGGAGGTGCCGGCGGCAGCGGCGGTGAGGGCGGCACCCGCACGGAGCAGGGTGCGGCGCGGAACGGGGGTGGCACGGGTCATGTGCGTTCTCCTACAGGGGAGTTGCGCCGTCGGGCCGGTTGGATCACGACGGGGTGACAGCGAAACAGCAGGACACCGCTCATGTCCAAGAGTGAACTTTGAACCCTCCATGACTTATTGATATGACTCCTGGATGGATCTGCTCGCGCATCTCGCGGCGTTCACCGCAACGGCCGAGGAGGTGAGCTTCTCGCGCGCCGCCGACCGGCTGGGGATCGCGCAGCCACTCCTCAGCCGCCGCGTCAAGTCGCTGGAGGCGTATTTCGGCGGCCAGCTGTTCGACCGTTCCCGGCGCCAGGTCGCCGTGACGGAGTTCGGTACCTCGCTGCTCCCGTACGCACGCGACGTGCTGGACCGCGCCGAACGGCTGGACCAGGCCGCCCGGTCGGCCCGCGCCGCGCGGACACGGGTCGTCGGCGTGCCCGCGCACTGCGCGCCGGTGGCCCTGGCGGGCGTGCTCCGGGCGGGCGCCGAGCACGGCACTACGCTGGTGGTACGGGAACTCCCGCCCCAGCAGCGGCAGTCGGGCCTCAGAGAGGGTTCGCTGGCCTACGCCCTGCTCCGCGTGGCCCCGGAGCGGGCCCCAGTGCGGGTCACGCTCGGTCTGGCCGCCGCGCGGCAACGCGCCCGCCGCACCCTCCACCTGGAGGACCTCCGCCCGCCGCGAGGCGTGGCCGGGCTGCCGATCCTGACCCTGGAGGAGGACGAAGTGCCCTGCGCCAAGGACCGGTTGGCGCGGGCCGCCGCCCGTGCCGGGCTGCCGGAGACGCTTCTGCGACCGGCCGGCCCGGCCGCCGCCGCGCTGGCCGACACGCTGGCCGGGCGGGCGCGGCTGCTGTGCGCGGAGCCCTTCGCCCGGCAGCACGGGGCGAGCTGGACCCCGCTGGCCGACCCCTCCCTGCACCGGGGGTACGAGGTCGGCGCGAGCGACTCCCACGGGGAGACGGGCGAGGTCCCGCCGTGGCTCGCGGAGTCCCTGGCAAAGGTGACGCGATGAACACCGAGGTGGCGGACGGCATCGCCCGTGAGTGGGACGCGCTCGGTGTCCGGGGCTCGTTCCTGGCCCGGAACATCGACACCGGCGAGGAGCTGGGGTTCGCCGTGGACGTACCGGTACCGCTCGCCTCGGTGGTGAAGGTCCCCCTGGCCCTGGTCGTGCTGGACCGGATCTCGGCCGGGGAACTCGACCCCGCCCGGCCCGTGACCTACGTACCCTCCGCCGGGAGTGCCGGTCCGACCGGGCTCGCGGCGTTCGGCCATCCGGCGACGCTGGCCGTCGGCGACCTGCTGCTGATGATGCTCTCGGTGAGCGACAACGCCGCCGCCGACCTCCTCCTGGGCCTGGTCCCGGTACCGGAAGTGGACGAGCGGCTGCGCTCCTGGGACTGCCCGGACCTGCGGGTACGGCACCGGCTGCACCACATGTACGCCTGCGCCGCCGGAGCCTCCGGCAACGACTTCTCACTCGCGCTGGAGCTGGCCGTGCGCGACGAGCGCACCGGTCGGCACACCATCGAGACGCTGGACCCGGCGCACGCGAGCACCGGGACGGCCGGGGCGCTGGTGTCCCTGCTGGAGCGGGTGTGGCGCGACGAGATCTCCGACCCGGTGGCGACGGCGGAGCTGCGCCGGCTCATGGGCCTGCAGGTCTTCGCCCACCGGATGGTGAGCGAGCTGCGCGCGGACTCGCTGCGGTACAGCGGGAAGACGGGCTCCTTCCTGCATCTGCGGCACGAGATCGGTGTGGTGGAGGCGGACTCCGGCGACCGGGTGGCGCTGGCGGCGCTGACCCGCGCGGACCGCAGGGCGTCCTTGGCGCCGGACATCGACCTGGCCATCGGGGTCGCGGCCCGGCGTGCGTTCGAGGCGCTGCGGAGTTGAGGCCGGGCGTCAGCCCCTGCCTCCGCTGAGCCGCCGCCACTCCGGGCCGACGCGACTCCACTCCTCGTCCCATTCGGCGAGCCGGCGCCGGACGAGCGAGCCGCACGCCAGTCGTCCGCCGCCCCAGACGGCCGTGCCGGTCACCTGGGCGACGAGGACGCCGGTGAGCACGGTCTGGAGCATGGATTCGGCCTGGGAGGCGGGCGGCGGCACGGTGCGTCCGGCGCCGTCGGTCCAGAGGTCGACCGTGGTGCCGGCCGGGGCGCCGGGGCTCACCTTCGCCTTGCCGGTGTGCACGGCGCCCCGGCCGTCGGTCCAGCGGGCCTTGGCCCACACCCGGTCGTCGTCGTAACCGCCGCGCGAGGGGGCGGTCTTCGGCGCCGGGCCGGTGAGGACAGCGCGGACCTCGTGCACCTGGTCGCGGCGCACGGCGAGCGAGGCGTCCACGGAGCTCGCGGCCGCCCAGCCCCCGAGCGCCCCGCCCAGCACGACGAAGACCCAGGTGAGCAGCACGACCCACGCCTCGACGAGGTCGCCGTGCCTGCGCAGCGGATTGCGCCGCCAGCGCCAGAGTCGTATCGGGGTGATCGTTTCCGGAGGTGTCCGAGTCATCGGCAGCCGCCTCCTCTCGCCTGCCCACACCACCATCGTGCACCTGACCCGGCGCGCCCGCAGGACGGACGGCCGGGGCGGAAGAACCGCCGGCGGGAGGGGTGCGGGAGACAAGGGGGCGCCCCCGAACCGGCCGGTTCGGGGGCGCCCCTTCGGGTGCTGCGACTCAGGCGAGGTCGAAGCGGCCCAGGTTCATCACCTTGTGCCAGGCGGCGGCGAAGTCCTTGACGAACTTCTCCTTGGCGTCGTCGGAGGCGTACACCTCGGCGACGGCGCGCAGTTCGGCGTTGGAGCCGAAGACCAGGTCGGCACGGGTGCCGGTCCACTTGACCGCGCCGGTGGAGGCGTCGCGGCCCTCGAAGGTGGCCTGGTCCTCGGAGGTGGAGCTCCACGTGGTGCCGAGGTCGAGCAGGTTGACGAACCAGTCGTTCGTCAGCACGCCCGGCGTCTCGGTGAAGACGCCCAGGTCGGAGTCCTGGTAGTTGGCGCCCAGGACCCGCAGCCCGCCGATGAGGACGGTCAGCTCCGGGGAGGTGAGGGTCAGCAGGTTGGCGCGGTCGACGAGCGCGTACTCGGCGCGGCCGGGGTTGCTGCCCTTGCCGGAGTAGTTGCGGAAGCCGTCGGCGGCGGGCTTGAGCGCCTCGAACGACTCCACGTCGGTCTGCTCCTGGCCGGCGTCCACGCGGCCCGGCGTGAAGGGCACGTCGACCGGGAAGCCGCCGTCCTTCGCGGCCTTCTCCACCGCGGCGTCACCGCCGAGGACGATCAGGTCGGCCAGGGAGACGTGCTTGGCACCGGCGGAGGCGTTGAACTCCTCCTGGATGCCCTCGAGCGTGCGGAGCACCAGGGCGAGCTGGTCCGGGTCGTTGACCTCCCAGCCGCGCTGCGGCTCCAGGCGGACGCGGGCACCGTCGGCACCGCCGCGCTTGTCACTGCCGCGGAAGGTGGACGCGGACGCCCACGCGGTGCTGACGAGCTGCGCCACGGTGAGACCGGAGTCGAGGATCTTGCCCTTGAGCGCGTCGGCGTCGGCCGCGTCGATCGGCTCGCCCACCGGCTGGGGCAGCGGGTCCTGCCAGAGCAGCGTCTCCTCGGGGACCTCGGGGCCGAGCAGCAGCGACTTCGGGCCCATGTCGCGGTGGGTCAGCTTGTACCAGGCACGGGCGAAGGCGTCCGCGAACTCCTCCGGGTTCTCGTGGAAGCGCCGGGCGATGGGCTCGTAGATCGGGTCGAAGCGCAGCGCCAGGTCCGTCGTGAGCATGTTCGGCGCGATCTTCTTGTCCGGGTCGAAGGCGCTGGGCACGGTGCCCTCGCCCGCGCCGTCCTTCGGCTTCCACTGCTTGGCGCCGGCCGGGCTCTCGGTCAGCTCGTACTCGTAGCCGAAGAGGTTGTCGAAGAAGCCCTGGCCCCACTGGGTGGGGGTGTTGTTCCAGGTGACCTCCAGGCCCGAGGTGATGGTGTCGGGGCCCTTGCCGGTGCCGTAGCTGCTCTTCCAGCCAAGGCCCTGCTGCTCCATCGGGGCGTCCATCGGGTCGGGACCGACGTCGCTCGACGGGCCCGCGCCGTGGGTCTTGCCGAAGGTGTGACCGCCCGCGATCAGGGCGACGGTCTCCTCGTCGTTCATCGCCATGCGACCGAAGGTCTCGCGGATGTCGCGGGCCGCGGCGATCGGGTCCGGGTGGCCGTTGGGGCCCTCCGGGTTGACGTAGATCAGGCCCATCTGGACGGCCGCGAGGGGCTCCTCCAGCTCACGGTCACCGGTGTAGCGCTCGTCGCCGAGCCAGGTGGTCTCGGGGCCCCAGTACACGTCGGCGTCGGGCTCCCAGGCGTCCACGCGGCCGCCGCCGAAGCCGAAGGTCTTGAAGCCCATGGTCTCCAGCGCGACATTGCCCGCCAGGATCATGAGGTCGGCCCAGGAGATGTTCTTGCCGTACTTCTTCTTCACCGGCCAGAGCAGCCGGCGGGCCTTGTCCAGGTTGGCGTTGTCCGGCCAGCTGTTGAGCGGGGCGAAGCGCTGCTGGCCGGTGCCGCCACCGCCGCGGCCGTCACGGGTGCGGTAGGTGCCGGCGCTGTGCCAGGCCATGCGGATGATGAACGGGCCGTAGTGCCCGAAGTCCGCGGGCCACCAGTCCTGGGACGTGGTGAGCACCTCGGCGAGGTCGCGCTTCACGGCCGGCAGGTCGAGGCTCAGGAACGCCTCGGCGTAGTCGAAGTCCTCGCCCAGCGGGTTGGCGACGGGCGGGTTCTTGGCAAGGACCTTCAGGTTGAGCTGCTTGGGCCACCAGCGGTCGTTGCCGCTGCCGAGGGCCGGGTGCAGGGAGGTGGCACTGGCACCGTGCGCGACGGGGCAGCCGCCGGTCTCCTCGGGCTTCGGGTCGGTGACGATCGCGTCTTCGTTGTGAGGCATGTCGATCCTTCCGGAAAGGGCGAGATAAAACGGCGCTAGGAGCTGCGGCCGGTGGAACAGTCGGAGCAGACGCCCCAGTACACGACCTCGGCCTCGTCGATGACGAAGCCCCGGTCGTCGGAGGCGGTGAGGCAGGGCGCGTGGCCCACCGCGCAGTCGACGTCGGCGACGGCACCGCACGACCTGCACACGGCGTGGTGGTGGTTGTCGCCGACGCGTCCCTCGAACCGGGCGGCGCTGCCGGCCGGCTCGATGCGGCGTATGAGACCCGCGGCGGTGAGCGCGTGCAGGGCCTCGTAGACGGCCTGCACGGAGATGTGGCCCACCCGCTCGCGGACCTGGGCGGCGATCGCCTCGGCAGCGAGGTGGTCGCCCGCGCGGACGGTCTCCAGCAGCGCGACGCGGGCCGCCGTGACGCGGAGGCCCGCACCGCGCAGTTCCGCGGCGGCGGTGGTCGGAGGCTGGGATGCGGTCATGGGGGAACACTAGCGCCCTAAACACGAATGATTCAAGAAAATGAGCTGCACAAGTTTTTGACTTCTTTGCGTCACCGGCCGGCATCGGTGCGTACCGGCTCGTATCACCTCGTATCGAACAAAACGGTGCTCACCGAGGTGGTGGTTCCCCGCCGGAGCGGCGCTCACTCGTCCGGGTGCTCGGGGCCCACCATCCGTGGCAGAGCGGACGCTCTCTCGTTCGGCAGCAGTGTGATGTTTCCGGCATGACGTGAATGTCGGGGCGCCGTAGGGCAGCAGTCCCCTTCATGCCCCACGCGAATCTCCAGCGGCAGGTGATCGGATGACCACGGCGACGACCCGGACGCCCCGGACGCCGCCCGCACGGCCCGACGCGGCCGGCGCCCCCACCTCACCGGACGGCGTCAGACCCGCGCTGCCCTCGCTCACCGGGCTGCGCTGGGTGGCGGCCCTGCTGGTCTTCGGACTGCACATCAACAACTTCGGCTACCTCGGCGGACAGGCCGGGCGCCTGGTCTCCTGGGCCTTCACCCCCGGCGGCACCGGGGTGTCGTTCTTCTTCATCCTGTCGGGGTTCGTCCTGACCTGGTCGGCCCGGCCCGGCGACCGGGCGCCCGGCTTCTGGCGGCGGCGGATCGCGCGGGTCTACCCCGTCCACCTGGCCACCGCCGTCCTCGCGGTCGCCATCGCCTTCGCCATGGGCAAGCCGGCCCTGCCGACCTGGAAGCAGACCCTGGCGAACGTGTCGCTGGTGCATTCCTGGTGGCAGCCGTGGTGGCAGACGCTCAACCCGGTGAGCTGGTCACTGGCCTGCGAGGCGTTCTTCTACGCGCTCTTCCCGGCTCTCTTCTGGCTGCTGAGCCGCCTCGGCGCGCGTGGCACGCGGGTGCTCGGCGGCTGCGCGGCGGTGGCCGCGCTGACCCTGGCCTGGGCGGACGCCCATCACTGGCTGAACCAGCCGATGTACTCGCTGCCCGTGGCCCGGCTGCCGGAGTTCGTGCTCGGCACGGTCACCGCCCGGCTGGTGCTGCTCGGCCGCTGGCGCGGCCCCGGCGTGGAGGGCTCGCTCGCCCTGGCCCTCCTCGGCTACTTCCTCGTCCCCCAGGTGGCGCCCGGTTACGCCGCCACGTCCTGCACCCTGACCGGGTTCACCCTGCTGATCCCCGCGGCGGCCGTGGCCGACCTGCGCGGGCTGCCCACGCTGTGGCGGGGGCGGCGGCTGGTGCGGCTCGGGGAGCTGTCGTTCGCGTTCTACATGGTGCATCTGCTGGTGCTGCGCGCGGGCATCTCCGTGCTGGGCGACAAGCCGCGCTTCGGCGCCGTGCCCGGCATCGGCGTGACCGCGGCCGCGTTCGCGATCTCGCTCGCACTGTCCTGGGCGCTGTTCGAGGGCGTGGAACGCCCGGTGCGACGCCTGCTGCTGCGGAGCCGCCGGGCGAAGGGACGCCCCGCCGCCCAGAAGGAGCCGGTCGCGGCCGACTGACCCACGGCAGCCGGGTGCCGGCCCCTCCAGGAGGGACCGGCACCCTTCGCCTGCGCCGTCAGGAGTTGGCGCAGACGTTGCCGAACGCGGGGTTCAGCAGGCCCACGACGTCGATCGTGTTGCCACACAGGTTGACCGGGACTTCCACCGGGATCTGGATGACGTTGCCGGAGGCGACGCCGGGGCTGTTGGCGGCCACACCGGTGGTCGGGTCCGGGTCGGCCGCCTGGGCCGCCGTGGCGCCGGAGAGGGCAAGGGCGCCCGCCAGGACGGCCGTTGCAGCAAGCTTGCGCATACGCATGAGGTGCCTCACTGGATCGAGGTTGGGGACCTCTCCATCACAGCGGCAGCCCGGGCGGTGTGCCCGCTGTGGTACTCCGTTCGGGCGGCAGCCCCCGGTCCGGGGCGTCCGAGGTGGGAGCGGGGGCTCCCGGGGGGTGAAGTCGGCCCGGCCGCCCAGGAATTGACCTGGACGGCCGGCCGCTCGGACGCCTGACCGGGCCGGGGGCCGGGACGGAGGGCCGTGTGGCCCTCCGTGCACGCCCCCCTAGGCGCGGCCCGCGAAGCCCGCCTTCCGGGCGCCGGGTACCCGCTCTACGGGAACTGCGTGATCTTGGACGGAACGGTGTCCGACCCCGAGGTGGGGGCCCCGGTGTTGTTGACGACGTGGGCGTACTGGCCCTTGCCGCCGAGTGAGATCACCAGGATGTCGTGCAGCTTGACCCCGGAGTTCACCGGGACCTGGAATCCGTGCGCCTGGACGATGGAGGAGTCCGTGGTGAAGTTGCAGTAACTGCCCAGACCCCATGCCTCGTGCGAGGTGACCGAGTCGGCGACCTTGTAGGCCGCGTAGCCGACGATGCCGTCATGGGTGATGGCGGCGGAGTTGGGCACGTCGTACGCCTTCTCGTTCTGGAAGAAGATCGTGCGCCCGCGCTGGCCGGCCCAGTACACGTCGTACTTGTTGTAGTGCTCGACGAACAGACCGGTGGCCAGGACGTCGTTGCCGTTCACCCGCAGACCGTAGTCGGCACGGTTGGTGTCCCAGCCGACGCCGCTGCCGTGGTCGGCGCGCCACAGCCAGGTGTGGTCGATGATCACGTTGTTGCTGTTGACCACGACCGAGTTGGTGGCGAGGCCGGGTCCGGCACCGCCGATGCGCACGAACACGTCCTGCATGGTGGTGGGGTTGGCCGAGTGGTCGGCGGTGGAGCCGGCCGGTCCGATCCGCAGCAGGGTGTCGGAGTTGGTGCTGCCCGCGTCGATGAGGAAGCCGGCGAGCTTGACGCCGTCCACGTCGGCGACGTGCATGGCGTCCACGCCGCCGTCCGGGACGATGGTGGCGAGACCCAGGCCGAGGACCACGGTGTTGGCGCGGGTGACCTCGATGGCCCGGTCGAGGTGGTAGACACCGGGCGTGAACAGCAGGTTGAGGCCCTGGGCGAGCGCGGTGTTGATGGTGGCCGCGGTCGCGCCGGGCTTGACCACGTAGAACTGGTCGAGCGGCAGCGAACTCCCCGCGTTGGCCGGCCAGGACACGCCCCGCGCGTTGGTGCGCTTGGCCGGGACGAACACCTTGTACGTGGAGCCGTCGAGGTACAGGAACGGCTTCTCGCGGGACACCGGGGTGTTGTCCAGCGTGGTGTACGGCCCGCTGTCGAAGTTGGTCGCGGGCGCGCCCTGCACACCGCTGAAGACCATGTTCCACACGCCGTTGGTCCAGCCGCCCACCGAGCTGTCACGGGTGTACCACTGCTGCTGGGAGTACGGCCCCACCGTGCCGTCGATCTTCGAGTCGGCGATGTAGCCGCCGGACGCCCAGCCGTAGCCGTTGGGCGCGAGGTTGAGCCCGCCCTGGACGTGGATACGGCGGAACGGCGCGGCCTGGGCCACCGCCCAGCGGTCGGTGCCGTTGACCGGGCGGATGGCGAGGTTCTCCGCCGAACGCCAGAAGTTCTGCGTGGCGTTGCC
>NZ_MUNH01000542.1:0-8893 GCF_002154615.1 Streptomyces recifensis | reverse complement strand
CGGCCGGCTCGCCGACCGGTTCGGCGGGGCACGGGTGAGCCTGGCGGTCTTCGCCGCGATGGCCGGCGGCGCACTGCTGGCGCTGGCCGCCTCCCGCGCCCGCTCCCTCCCCCTGTTCGTGACGGCGTTCACCGTGCTGTTCGTCCTCAGCGGCCTGGGCAACGGCTCGACGTACAAGATGATCCCGACCCTGTGCCGCGCCACCCCCGAGGGCGAGGCCCGCGCCTCGGCGTTGATCGGCTTCGCGGGCGCGGTCGGCGCCTTCGGCGGAGTGCTGGTCAACATCGCCTTCCGCGAGTCGTTCCTCGCGGTCGGGAACGGCGACGGGGCGTACGTCGCGTTCGTGGCCGCGTACGTGGTGTGCGCGGGCGTGACCTGGACGGCGTACGTGCGGCGGTCGGCCTGACAGGGGCGCTCAGGAGAGTTCCTCGACGTCCGCCAGGTCGAACGCCGCGAACCCGGCCGCGTCCGACTCCCCGCCGAGCCGCTGCTCGGACCAGATCGTCTTGTCCTGCTGGCTGTGCCGCACGCCCCAGTGGGTGCTGAGGCGCATGACGATGTACAGGCCACGCCCGCCCTCGTCGCTCTCACGGGCGTGGCGCAGGTGGGGGCTGGTGCTGTTGGCGTCGGTGACCTCGGTCAGCAGCCGGCCGCTGTCGTGGATGAGACGCAGCTGGATGGGCCCGGCCCCGTAGCGGATGGCGTTGGTGACGAGTTCGCTGACGATCAGCCCGGTGGTGTAGGCCGCCGCCTCCAGGTGCCAGACAGCGAGCTGCTGGCCGACGAGCCGTCGTGCCGTGCTCACCACGGACGGCTCCGCGGGCAGCGTCCAGTCCGCGACGTTCTCCTTGGCCAGGGTGCGGGTGCGGGCGAGGAGGAGGACGGCGTCGTCGTCGCGGGAGGGCGCCATGCGGTACACGGCGTCGTCGCTCAGTTCCCGCAGGGGCCGCGCGGGCGAGGCGAGGGTCTGGGCGAGCCGGCGCCGGGCGGCGGCCGGGTCGTGGGCGTGGGCGCCGAGGAGGCCGTTGGTGTAGTGGGCGATCAGAGTGCCGGCGGGCAGGTCCATCAGGGCCGGGGTGAAGACCCGTCCGCCGCCCGCGCCCAGCGGTGGCCCGAGCGGTACGTCCACCTGGACGGGCGAGCCGGCGGGGTCGACGATCACCGGGGCCGGGTGTCCGGCCCGCACCATGGCGCAGCGGCGGGAGACGGGGTTGTAGACGGTGATCGCGCAGGTCGCCACAGAGGCGTTCGAGGGTTCGGCGAGCTGTGAGGCGACCTCGTCCAGGTGGGTCAGCAGCTCGTCGGTCTCCAGGTCTTTCAGCGCGAGGGTCCGCAGGGCGATACGGAGCTGGCCCATCGTGGCCGCCGCCTCGATCCCGTGCCCGGCGACATCGCCGACGACGAGGGCGACGCGCGCCCCGGAGAGGGGGATGACGTCGTACCAGTCGCCGCCCGCGCTCTCGGGCAGGTACATGTGGGCGGTCTCCACCGCCGACAGGCGCGGAGTGGTGCTGGGCTGGAGCTTGCGCTGCAAGGTGGAGGCCACCATGTGCTCGCGGCGGTAGCTGCGCGCGTTGTCCAGGTGGGCGGCGGCGGTGGCGGCCGCCTGCCGGGCCACGTCGAGGTCGGCCTCCTCGAAGGGGTCGGTCCGGTGCCGGTACAGGGTGAGCAGGCCGAGGACGGTGTCCCGCACCCTGAGCGGTACGACGATCATGGATCGCACGTTCGCCTTGAGCAGCGGCTCGAACATCTCCGGGTCGGCTGCCAGCCACGGCGCGTCCGGCGTCACCGCGACGATCCGGGCCTCCGTGTCGTTGAGGGCCTGCGTGTACGGCGTGGGGTAGGGGAAGGGACGACTGTCCCCCTCCCTCCGGGTGGTGAGTGTGTCCGCGGGGGCGAAGGAGATCCGGCGCAGCGGCGCCGCGGACGACAGGGGGCCGGACGTGAGGCCGTCGTCCAGCAGGTCGACGCTCGCTCCGTCGGCGAACGCCGGGACCAGGCCCCGCACCAGCTCGTCGGCCGTGGTCCGCACGTCCAGCGTGGAACCCACGGTCGAGTGCACTCTGCTCAGGACCGCTAGCCGGTCCGCCGCCGCCTGCCTCTCGGTCACGTCCTCGACCACGGCCACCAGGCCGGGAGGCCCGTCGCCCGAGTCGGGCAACGGGAAGAGGGACACCTCCACCGTGAGCGTCCGGTCCGGGTCCGACGGCGACTGGCCCCGGATCAGCATGCGCCGCAGCGGCACGCCACTGGCCAGCACCTCGTCCATCAGGGACGTCAGCTCGGCCGACTCCACACCGGGCGCGAAGTCCTCGACGTCATGCCCGACCACGTCCTCGGCGGCCAGCTTCCGCACCCCTCGTCCGGACGGGTTGTAGCGCCTGACCTTCCGCTCGGTGTCGAAGACGAACAGCCCTTGGGGAGAGTTGCCGAACAGCGCGTTCAGCACCGCGGCATCATCGATGGGATCGCTCGCCACCGCAGGCTCCCTTCCCGGACGTACCTCCTCACCTTCTCGCATCGACGGGCCCCAGCAACTCGACCGGGAAGCGGAGGGAGCGGGGCGCGGTGACCGGCGTGGTTTTTCAGCGCACTCGTTCCGGCACGGTGGCCGCCCGGCCGGTGCCCCGACCGCTCCGGCCCGGCGTGCCGGACGTGGGCCGCGTCGACCGGCCCTGGGCGACACAGGCCAGTGCGCCACAGGCGAGGCCGACGGCCGTGGTCCCGTCGAGGGGCGCGCCCTGCACGCCCCAGGCCGCGAGCACGGAGACCGCCGGGATGAGGGCGAACAGGATCGACGCTCCCCGCGCTCCCCGGCTGCGCACGCAGGCCGCGTAGCAGACCATGCCCACCGCGCTGGCGAGCACGAGCAGCAGGAGCAGGGCGACGGCGGGCAGGGGGTCGGTGATGTGCTGCGGGGTGCTGAGGGCCAGCGCGGCGGCCGGAAGCACGGAGACGGTGACACCGATCGCGGTGAACACGAAGGGGTCGACCGCCTTCAGCCTCCGCTCCTGGAGGAGGGAACCGCCGGACAGACCGCCGAGCGCGATCAGGACGGTGATCAGCCCCGGCCCGACGGACGGGTCGGCCAGCAGCCGTGGCAGGCAGGCCGCGACCACGCCCACCGCGCCGAGGGCGAGGGCGACGAGCCCCCAGGAGTTCTCGCGCCGCCCCAGCACCAGCCGGGCGAGGACGGCGGTGGTGACGGGGTTCATCGCGATCACCAGCGCCGCGACGCCCGGCCCCACCCCATGAGCCATGCCCCAGTAGAGACCGAGGAACTGCACCCCCTGCACCAGCAGCCCGCCGGAGACCGTCCGGGCGAGCAGCCGTCCGCGCGGCAGCGGCGTCCGCCGCACGGCCACGACGGTCCACATCAGCACGGCACTGATCAGAAAGCGCAGCAGGATCAGGAGGAACGGCGAAACATGGCCGAGGGTGAGGGCGCCGAGGGGATACCCGAGGGCGTAGAGCAGGACGGTCAGGGCCGGGAGAAGTCGCTGGAACATGCTCCGACCTCAGCACCGGCACCGGTCGGCGTGCGTGACCGATCGTGATTCGTGAACGATCCCCGTTCCCCACGTCGTCCGCCGGTGACAATGAGGCATGGCGACTCTCGACATCACCTGCCTGCGCAGCCTGGTCAGTGTGGCTTCCTTCGGCGGGGTCCGCAGGGCCGCCGAGGCCCTGCATCTGTCACAGGCGGGAGTGAGCGGTCATCTGCGCCGCCTGGAGACGGAGCTGGGTTTTGCCGTCGTGACTCGGCAGGGCCGGAACATCGCCTTCACCTCCCGGGGCGAGGACGTACTGCGGGAGGCGTACCGGCTGCTCGGTGAGCACGACGACGCGCTGCACCGGCTGCTGGGCCCGGCGAGCGGGGAGCTGCTGGTCGTCTCCACCGAGCACGCCACCGAGGCGCTGCTGCGCGCGGTCGCGCGCGTGCTCTCCCGCGACCACCCGGACCGGGCCGTCCGTTTCCGCTTCCACCGCAGCGCCCGCGTGCGCGAGTTCGTGCACGACCACTCGGCGGACGTGGCACTGGGCATCGGGGACCTCGGCCAGGGCACCCGGCACCTCACCGATCTTCCGCTCACCTGGGTCGGCCCGGCGGACCGCGCTCCGGACACGGGCGCGCTGGTCACCTTCACCGCGCCGTGCACCGTCCGGGACCACATCCTGGCGTCCGAAGCGGCGGCGGGCGGATCGCTGGTCCGGGAATGCGCCGACCTGGTGGGTCTCCTCTCCGCCGTCAAAGCCACCGGGGGCATCACGGCTCTCCCGCAGGCCCGGCCGAGCGAGCCGGGTCTGCTGGCGATCGACTCCCTTCCGCCGCTCCCCTCCATCCCCCTGACGCTGGTCACCAGTAACCGCCTTGCCCCCAGGACCAGAGACGGCGTCATCGCCGCGCTCCTCTCGGCCACCCGGCGCGACGGCTCCCCCGGCGCCACCGCCGGCCGCTGACGCACGCCCGCGCGGGCAGACGGGACAGCGCCCCGGGAGTGAGATGCTGGGAGGGGGCCGAGCTGTCACTCCTCGCCCCCGCACATCCCGTACCGCTGGAGCCGCCGTGTCCCCCTCCTCCCCCGCCCCCGGCGACCCGGACGCCCTCTTCGGGCTGGCCGAGCTGCTGGGCGCCGAGGACCACAGCGAGGACCCGGAGCCGGACGGGACCCCCGAGCATCTGTCCCGGCTGCTGGATGTGCGGGAGATCTACGCCGAGCCCGCCGCCGCCCTCTCCGCCCGCGGCCGGCAGGTCATCGCCCGCTTCCCCGAGGCGCGCGTGCTGGAGGTCGGTTCGCACTGGAACATCCCCCACCTGCACGGCAACGAGGGCAACGCGGACCGCTGGGTGCGGGTCAAGCGGCAGACGCTGGTCCTCGGCGTGCGCAAGTCACTGACCGTACGGCCCAACGGACGCTCGGCGGACTGGATCGCCCCCGGCGCCTCCAACGGCTGCGCCATGTCCTGCGCGTACTGCTACGTCCCGCGCCGCAAGGGGTACGCCAACCCGATCACCGTCTTCACCAACATCGGGGACGTCGTCGACGCCCTGGACCGGCACATCACCTCCCTCGGCCCGAAGCAGGAGCCCACGCAGTGCGACGAGGAGCGCTGGGTGTACGACACCGGGGAGAACGGCGACTGCTCGGTGGACGCGCTGATCAGCGACAACACCGCCGACCTCGTCGCGGCCTTCCGGCGGTGGCCCACCGCGATGGCCTCCTTCGCCACCAAGTACGTCAACCGGGACCTGCTCGCCCTGGACCCGCGCGGCTCGACCCGTATCCGCTTCTCGGTGATGCCGCCCGGCGACTCCCGGCTGCTGGACGTGCGGACCAGCCCGGTGGCCGAACGGATCGCCGCCGCCGGGGACTTCCTGGACGCGGGCTACGAGGTGCACTTCAACCTCTCCCCCGTCGTCCTGCGCCCCGGCTGGGAGGAGGACTGGGCGGAGCTGCTGCGCCACCTCGACGACGTACTGCCCGCACGAGTGAAGGCGCAGGCGGCGGCCGAGGTCATCATGCTGACGCACAACCGCCAGCTCCACGACGTGAACCTGCGCTGGCACCCGCGCGCCGAGGACGTGCTGTGGCGCCCGGAGATCCAGCAGGCCAAGCGCTCGGAGAACGGGGCGCTGAACGTGCGGTACCGCAACGACGTCAAACGCGAGGGCGTGCGGCGGGTGACCGAGCTGGTCGCCGCGCACGCGCCCTGGCTGCGGGTGCGATACGCCTTCTGAGTTGAACCGGCACGAGGGAATCCGTGGCCCCTGCACGGTGTTACCCGAGTCGGCCCGCGTCCGGCACGACGGGCCGTCATGCCGACCCACGACCCAGGGGAGCCCCGCGTGAGCGTCCTGTTCGAACCGCTGTCCCTCCGTTCGCTGACCGTGCGGAACCGTCTGTGGATGGCGCCGATGTGCCAGTACTCGGCCGCACCCGAGGGCTCGGAGACCGGCGCGCCGAACGACTGGCACTTCCAGCACCTCGCGGCCCGCGCGGCGGGCGGCACCGGCCTGATCCTCACCGAGGCCACCGCCGTCAGCCCGGAGGGCCGCATCAGCCCCTACGACCTGGGGTTGTGGAACGACACCCAGCAGGCCGCGTTCGCGCGCATCACCCGCTTCCTCAAGTCCCACGGCGCCGTCCCCGGCATCCAGATCGCGCACGCCGGCCGCAAGGCGTCCACCGAGCGGACCTGGGTGGACCGGGGCGCCCCGATCGCCCCCGGTGACGGCTACGGCTGGCGGCCCGTCTCCGCCGACGCGCTCCCCTTCGACGACGGGTACACCACCCCGGCCGAGCTGACCACCGCCCAGATCGACGGAGTCGTCGAGGAGTTCGCCGCGACCGCCCGGCGTGCGCTCGCGGCGGGCTTCGAGGTCGCCGAGATCCACGGGGCCCACGGCTACCTCGTCCACCAGTTCCTCTCCCCGTACGCCAACCACCGCACCGACGCCTACGGCGGCTCCTACGAGGGGCGGGCCCGGTTCGCGCTGCGGGTGACGGAGGCGGTCCGCGAGGTGTGGCCCGACGAACTCCCCGTGTTCTTCCGGGTCTCGGCCACCGACTGGCTCACCGAGGACGAGAGCGACGACCGTACGGGCTGGACCGTGGACGACACGGTCCGGCTCGCCGCCGACCTCGGCCACCGGGGCATCGACCTGATCGACGTGTCCTCCGGCGGTATCGCGCCCCGCGCCCGCATCGAGACCGGCCCCGGTTACCAGGTGCCCTTCGCCGAGCGGGTGCGCCGTGAGACCGGCCTGCCGGTCGCCGCGGTCGGACTCATCACGGAGGCGCGCCAGGCCGAGAAGATCGTCACCGACGGCCAGGCCGACGCCGTCATGCTCGGCCGTGAGCTGCTCCGCGACCCCTGCTTCGCGCTGCGCGCCGCCCGCGAACTCGGTGACGAGCCGTACGTCCCCCAGCCGTACCACCGGGCGTACTGACCGGGTTTCGAGATCACTCCAACTCCAGTCGTACGGGCGCCTGCTCCGGCCGGGCGGGCAGTCTCAGTCCGTCGCGGCCGGGGGTCAGCGAGCCGAGGAGGCTCGGATGGCGGGCGCCCGTGCTGGCGGGGTCCGTACCGGCCAGGCCGTGCAGGGTGAGGAAGCCCAGGACGGCGAAGGCGTACGCCTCCTTGGCGGCCGAGGGGAGGCCCAGGTCGTCGGAGAGGCGCACCGGGACGCCGGGCAGTGCGGCGGCGAGGGCACGCATGAGCGTGGGGTTCCGGGTGCCGCCGCCGGAGGCGATGACCTCGGTGGCGGACACCGACCGTACGGCGTCCGCGATCGTACGGGCGGTCAGTTCGGTGAGGGTGGCGAGGACGTCCTCGGTGGAGACGCCGGCCGGCGAGTCGGCGGCCCGAGCCCGCGGATAGCCGGGGTGGAACAGCTCCTTGCCCGTCGTCTTCGGCGCGGGGCGCGCGTAGTACGGGTCGGCCAACAGCCGCTCCAGCAGCGGCTCGTGCACCCGCCCTCGGGCGGCCAGCGCGCCGTCGGCGTCGTACGCCAGCCGGCCCCCGCTGGCCTCCCGCGCCGCCGCGTCCACCAGGGCGCAGCCCGGCCCGGTGTCGAAGGCCGTCCCGTCCGGCGCGGTGAGGTTGGCGATGCCGCCGATGTTCAGCGCGACCGGCGTCCCCGGCCTGCCCCGCAGCCACAGCCGATCCACGAGGCTGACCAGCGGCGCGCCCTGACCGCCCGCGGCCACGTCACGGGGCCGGAAGTCGGCGACCACGGGCAGCCCGGTCGCCTCGGCGATCCAGGCGGGCTGTCCGAGCTGGAGGGTGCCGTGCACCCGGTCGCCGTCCACCCAGTGGTAGACCGTCTGCCCGTGCGAGGCGATCAACTCGGCGGCACCACCGCACAGTTCGGAGTCGGCCCGAGCGGCCGCCGCCGCGAAGGCCTGCCCGATCCGGGTGTCCAGGCGGCACACGTCCGCCAGGGGTACGGCCGCCGGGGGCAGCGCACCGGAGAGCAGCTCCCGCAGGCCGGGGTCGTACGGCTCGCTCACCATCCCGAGCGGCTTCAGGTGGAGCGTGTCCCCCGCCAGGCGCAACTCGGCGGCCGCCGCGTCAATGCCGTCGTACGACGTTCCCGACATCAGGCCGATCGCCAGCATCCGTTCCATCCACCTTTCCCGCGATGCCGTTGAACGCGGTCTTCTTGAAGAGGGCGAGCATGCTCACCGCACAGGCCCCCGCCGCGTAGTAGGCGGGTACGTCCACGTTCCCGGTCCGCTTCACCGCCTCCGTGATGATGAGCCCGGCGCAGCCCGAGAACACGCCATTGGACAGGGCGTAGGCGAGCCCTAGCCCCGTGCAGCGCACCCGCGTGGGGAACATCTCGGCGAGCAGGGCGGGGCCCGGTCCGGCCATCAGGCCCACGATCGCACCGGCGAGCAGCACGGCCGGCCCCTTCACCAGGGTCGGAGTGCCCGGGCTCTGCAGGAGGTCGAGCAGGGGCACCGCCAGCACCACGACCAGGCCCGCCCCCGTCAGCATCACCGGCCGGCGTCCGACCCGGTCGCTCAGCAGGCCGGCCGGGATGATCGTGACGGCGAAGCCGAGGTTGGCCAGCACGGTCGCGGTGAGCGCCTCGCGGAAGGTCGTGTGCAGGGCCGTCTGGAGGTAGGAGGGCAGTACGACGAGGAAGGCGTACCCGGCCGCCGCCCAGCCCATCACCCGTCCGGCGCCCAGCGCGACGGCCCACACCACGTCCCGTGCGGGCAGAGCCTCGGCGGGCTCCTGATCCCGGAAGGTCGGCGTCTCGTCCAGCCGCAACCGCAGCCAGAGCGCGCCCAGCCCCATCGGCAGCGCCAGCAGGAACGGCAGCCGCCAGCCCCACGCGCTCAGCTGGGCCTCGCTCAGCAGGCTCGCCAGCACCGCCGCG
>NZ_MUNH01000541.1:0-5408 GCF_002154615.1 Streptomyces recifensis | reverse complement strand
CGGACGCCAAGAGCGCCCTGATCACCCTGGTCGAGCACGCCCTGATGGCCCGCCTGCGGTAGGGCCTCAAGTGCGATCTGCCGTAAGGCAGTTGTCGTAGCACACCCGGAGCCGGCTGTGGCCTTTGACACGGTCGGCTCCGGTGTTCATAACAGTTCGGCAGAGGAAATCCCGGAGTTCGCCACGCGACGCGGTCGACCGGTACCGCTGCGCTCACAAAGCTCTTGCCATTTGTGGGGCTCGCTCGGTAATGACCCGTTTTATCTGCCGCTTACAACGGCAGCGCCCCCGTTTGTTACTGCCCAGGTCGACATGCTGGAATGCCTGAACTGCCCAGGGGTCAAAGACGTACTGAGCGGTCGAAGAGGAACCGGGCTCTGAGAGACTGCGGCACGACAGGTGCCGACCCGCCGAGAGGTTGTTGGTCGAGTGAGGCGAAGCAAGAACGGTCCCGAGCCGTCGGCACGGGGCAACTTCACCCCGCCGCCGCGCGCTGCGGCGCCCACCCCCGTGGTGGCCGGACCGGAGCCGGAGGCCGCTCCCGCGTCCAGCGGGGGCCGCTTCTCCCCGCGCAACTGGCGTGTGCCGACCAGGCTGAACGCGATCCTGCTCATACCTGTGCTGGTCGCCCTCGTCATGGGCGGCTTCCAGGTGAAGAACTCGATCGACACCTGGCAGGACGCCCAGGACGCGGAGAACACCGCGATCCTGGTGCAGACCTCCCTGTCCTACGCCGACGCGCTGTACAACGAGCGTGACCTCAGCGCCGCTCCCCTGCTCAAGGGCAAGGCGGCCACGGCCCAGGACAAGGCCACGGTCGACGCGGCCCGCAAGAACACCGACCAGGCCGCCGCGGCCTTCAGCCGGGCCGCCCAGAACATGCCGGCCAAGCCCGGTCTGGAGCGCCGCCTCAAGCTGTTCCGCGAGACCGAGCCCTTCCTCCAGACGCTGCGCGCGGGCGCCTACGGCCCGAAGTTCACGGGCGTCCAGACCGAGGAGGGCTACGTCAAGATCGCCCACCCGCTCATGGAGTTCGCCAACGAGCTGGGCCTGGGCACCGGAAACATCACGTCCTACGGACGTACCGTCTACGCCATCTCGCTGACCAAGGCCGCGCTGTCGCTGGAGCGCTCGATCGGCATGCACATGCTGGTCAGGCCCGGCCCGGACGCGCCGAACCTGGCGAGCCAGCGCGTGGCCCTCTCCTCCTACGCCTACCTGGAGGGCATCGCCGTCGAGGAGTACCTCGGCGGTGGCACCCAGGCCGACGCGGACCGGCTGGAGCAGGAGAAGCGGGACATCCAGAACCAGGGTGCCGCGATGGCCGCCGAGGCCAAGGGCAAGGACCCCTCCTACAAGGCGCCGCCGTCCGACCCGCAGAAGATGGTCGTGGCGCTGGCCCAGCTGAACTCGACCGACCCAGTGGAGCGTCAGCAGCTCGCGGTGCAGGGCATCACCCCCGCCAACTGGTGGGCGGTCAACACGCTGAAGTTCAAGGCCTACCGCTCCATCGAGTCGGACATGGCCGACAAGGCGGTGAGCGAGGCGTCCGGCATCGCCGACGACGCCAAGACCTCCGCGATCATCACCGGTGTCGCCGTCGTCCTGGTGCTGCTGCTGGCCTTCATCCTGGCCGGTACGGTCGCCCGCCAGATGAGCCGCGCGATGCGCCAGCTCCGCAACGCCGCCTTCGGCATCGCCGAGCAGCGCCTGCCGATGCTGGTCGACCAGCTCTCCCGCACCGACCCCGGCCGGGTCGACACCCGGGTCGCCCCGATCCCGATCCACACCAAGGACGAGATCGGCGAGGTCGCCCGCGCCTTCGACCAGGTCCACCGCGAGGCGGTGCGGCTCGCCTCCGAGCAGGCGCTGCTGCGGGGCAACATCAACGCGATCTTCACCAACCTGTCGCGCCGCAACCAGTCGCTGATCGAGGGCCAGTTGACCCTCATCACCGACCTGGAGAACAACGAGGCCGACCCGGACCAGCTCGAGAACCTCTTCAAGCTGGACCACCTGGCCACGCGTATGCGCCGCAACGGCGAGAACCTGCTGGTCCTCGCCGGCGAGGAGCCCGGCCGCCGCTGGGACCAGCCGGTCCCCCTGGTCGACGTGCTGCGCGCCGCCTCCTCCGAGGTGGAGCAGTACGAGCGCATCGAGCTGTCCGGCGTGCCGGAGGCCGAGATCCACGGCCGCGCGGTCACCGACCTCGTGCACCTGCTCGCCGAGCTGCTGGAGAACGCCACCACGTTCTCCTCCCCGCAGACCAAGGTCCGCGTCACCGCGACCCGTCTCCCCGACGGCCGTGTGATGATCGAGATCCACGACAAGGGCATCGGCCTCACCGCCGAGGACTTCGCGGACATCAACCACAAGCTGGCCAACCCGCCGACCGTGGACGCCGCGATCTCCCAGCGCATGGGTCTGTTCGTGGTCGGCCGGCTGTCCGACCGGCACGGCATCCGCGTCCAGCTCCGCCCCTCGGGCGAGCAGGCCGGTACGACCTCCCTGGTCATGCTCCCCGACGCGATCACCCACGGTGGTGGCGGCGAGACGCAGCTCGAGCGCGAGGAGTTCACGGTCTCGCAGATCATCCCGGAGCAGCAGTTCGCCGGCGAGAGCTTCAACCCGCAGCCGCAGGCACAGGCCCAGCCGATGCGCACGGCGGCGGAGCTGGGCTTCGACGACAGCCGCTACACCGAGGTGCCCGACGACATCCGCGGTCTGGACCCGGTCGGCCGTTCCCTGGAGCGCGAGGAGCGCCGGGCGGCGCTGGAGGCCCAGCACAGCCCGCGGGACGGCGCCGAGGACGGCCGCCCCGGCTACCAGGACGGCTTCGGCCAGGCGCCCGGCGGCTACCCGGAGAACGGCTCGGGCTTCCCCGAGCAGCGCCAGCCCCAGGCTGACGCCTATCCGGAGCAGCAGGCCTACCAGGAGCAGCAGCAGCCCGCCTACGACGAGCAGTACTTCGGGCAGGACGGCGGCTACCCGCAGTCCGGTTACCCCCAGCAGGGCCAGAACGCCCCCGCCGGTGACGCCTTCGGCGGCTCGTACGACGGGCAGCAGCAGTCCTTCCAGGACGACTGGCCCCAGCAGCAGAACGGTTTCCAGAACGGCTACCCGGCCCAGTACGCTGCGGAGTCGGAGCCGGCACAGTCCGCCGACCCCGGTGACCTGGGCTCCAACGGCCATGGCGGCCACGGAGGCTTCGAGCGTCCGGCGCCGGGCGGTCCGGCCGCGGGCGGTGTGACCAACGCGGGTCTGCCCCGTCGCGGTGGCGCGGGCGGCTCGGCCCCGCTGGGCAACTCCGGCGGCCTGAACGTGAACGGTTCGGGCGGGCTGGGTTCCAGCGGCCTCGCCTCGAACGGGCTGCACGGAGCGAACGGTTCGAACGGACTGAACGGTTCGGGCGGGCAGAACGGCTCCGCCGGCGCCAACGGCGCGTCGCTCGGCCGCCAGGAGGCTCCGGCCCCCGCGGGCGGCGGCACCGACGACTGGCGTTCGGCGAACGACGAACGCTGGCAGCAGGCCTCGCAGCTTCGCAAGCCCAAGGCGGGCGGGGTCACGTCCTCCGGCCTGCCGCGGCGGGTACCCAAGGCCAACCTGGTCGAGGGCACCGCCGAGAGCACCCCTCAGGGGGGCCCACAGGTCTCCCGCGCCCCGGAGGATGTCCGGGGCAGGCTGAGCAACCTGCGTCGAGGCGTCCAGCGCGGACGCAGCGCAGGCAGTGAAACGAACGGCCAGGCCACCACCAATCAGCACGGTGGTCCTGACAGCACCTACGACCAGGAGCGTTAGTGTGAGCCCGATGAGCCAGGCGGCACAGAACCTTAACTGGTTGATCACCAACTTCGTGGACAACACTCCGGGTGTGTCCCACACCGTGGTGGTCTCCGCCGACGGACTCCTTCTGGCGATGTCCGAAGGCTTCCCCCGCGACCGCGCCGACCAGCTCGCGGCCGTCGCATCCGGTCTGACGTCCCTGACGGCAGGCGCCTCCCGCATCTTCGAGGGGGGCAGCGTGAACCAGACGGTTGTGGAGATGGAGCGGGGATTCCTCTTCATCATGTCCGTATCCGACGGTTCGTCGCTGGCGGTCCTGGCCCACCCGGAGGCGGACATCGGCCTCATCGGGTACGAGATGGCCCTTCTGGTGGACCGGGCGGGCACGGTCCTGACCCCGGATCTCCGGGCGGAACTCCAGGGCAGCCTTCTCAACTAACAAGCGGACGGTGCGCGTTCGCGTCCCGGGGCCGTAAGGTCTTGGGACGCGGCTCCACAGCGATGGTGCCCGGCACAGTCGGAGGAGGAGAAAGTGGCAACACCCCCAGGCGGTCCGTCTTCGGGCAACTGGTCGTACGGTCCCGCGCAGGGACAGGACGGCGGCTCGGCGAACGGGTACGACTACCCCTCCGTCCCCGACCACCGGCAGCCGTACGCGCCGCAGGGCCCCGGCCCTTCGCCGTACCAGCAGCCCTCGGCCCCGCGCATCCAGCCGGTACAACCGCCGCGTCGCCAGGAGCCCGCGGCGGCCCCGTCCGGCGCCAGCAATCCCTTGGTGCGTCCGTACGCCATGACCGGCGGCCGGACCCGCCCGCGCTACCAGCTCGCCATCGAGGCGCTGGTGCACACCACCGCAGCGCCGCATCAGATGCAGGGGCAGTTGCCCGAGCATCAGCGGATCTGCAACCTGTGCCGGGAGATCAAGTCGGTGGCCGAGATCTCGGCCCTGCTGACGATCCCCCTCGGCGTGGCCAGGATTCTCGTCGCCGACTTGGCGGAGGCGGGCCTGGTCGCCATCCATCAGCCCGGCGGCGACGAGAACGCCGGCGGCCAGCCAGACGTGACACTGCTCGAAAGGGTGCTCAGTGGACTTCGCAAGCTCTAGCGGCGGTCCTTCCCGCTCCACCACCTCCGCGAAGATCGTGGTGGCGGGCGGCTTCGGCGTGGGCAAGACCACGTTCGTGGGGGCCGTCTCGGAGATCAACCCGCTGCGTACCGAGGCCGTCATGACGTCCGCGTCGGCGGGCATCGACGACCTCACCCACACCGGGGACAAGACCACCACCACGGTGGCCATGGACTTCGGCCGCATCACCCTGGACCAGGACCTGATCCTGTACCTCTTCGGTACGCCCGGTCAGGACCGCTTCTGGTTCATGTGGGACGACCTGGTGCGCGGTGCCATCGGCGCCATCGTCCTGGTCGACACCCGGCGCCTGGCCGACTGCTTCCCCGCGGTCGACTACTTCGAGAACTCGGGCCTGCCGTTCGTCATCGCCCTCAACGGCTTCGACGGCAACCAGCCCTACAACCCCGACGAGGTCCGCGAGGCCCTCCAGATCGGCCCGGACGCCCCCATCATCACCACCGACGCCCGCCACCGCGCGGACGCCAAGAGCGCCCTG
>NZ_MUNH01000540.1:0-2621 GCF_002154615.1 Streptomyces recifensis | reverse complement strand
CACCAGCCAGGCGGTGCCGCGGCCCGAGATCCGCCGCTGCTCGCGCCGGTCGCCGTACTCCATCTCGGTCACGAGCCCCATCTCCGTCCCGAGGCCGCGCGAAGGTCGCGGCGGGCCGCCGTCCTCGGAAACCTCAGGGGAACACGGGCCGGATCACGCCGCATCCGGGCCCCGTCACCCGCCCGGCCGAGTTGCCGGGCCGTCGCCGCAGGTGTGCCCTGGAAGCCGGGCCGTCCCCTCATGGCCCGAAGCGGCGAGAGAAGGAGCGCTCCCATGGCTCACGCGGCACCCGCGCCCGGCACGCCGACCCGAGGCGGCCGCCAGGACGCCCCGAAGTCCATCACCCCGCCCCCCGACGTCTTCGACACCCGCACCCATCGCATGGCCAGGGTCGCGGTACCGGTGCTGCTGGCGCTGGTCTACGGCTACTGGGCGGCCGCGAACCGCCGCTCCGGCGGTCCGGTCACCGGCTGGAACCTGCTCTTCGGGTTCCTCTCCGCGCTGGTCTTCGGAGTCGTGTTCTACGCCGTGCTGACCATCGCGCCCCGGCTGCGGCGCGAGACGCACGCGCTGCTGTGGGCGGTGTTCGTCGGCGCGTCCTTCGGCTTCCTCTACAACCAGGCGGGCGCCTCGCTCGTCCGGTCGGTCGGGATTCCGCTGATCGTGGCGGCGGTGACGTTCATCGTGTTCTTCTACCGCTTCTACACCCACGAGGACGCGGCGGGGCACCGGGTGAGCTGAGCCGGCGGGGGTGCGTCCGTCCCCCGAACGCACCCCCACCGCTCGCGCCGGCGGCCCGGCGGGACTTGCCTGTAAGGCGTGCACCCCCGACTGAGGAGTGCCCTGTCGGCCGCGCTGATCGCCCTGGCCTGCCTCCTCGTGCCCTTCGGCGCACCGGCGGCCTGGGCGGCGTACACGCTCACCGACACGGGCCGGTACGTCACCACGATGGCCCCGCTCGCCGCCGACCCGGCCGTGCGGGACGCCGTCGCGGACACGGTCGGCGAGGGCATCCTCCGCGAGGTCGGCCAGCACGCGGACATGACGCCGGTGCGCGGTTCGGTCGGCCCCTTCGTCCGGGACGCGGTGCGCTCCTTCACCCACACCCGCGCCTTCCGCCTCGCCTGGGACACCGGCAACCGGGTCACCCACGACGCGGTGCTGCGCGCGCTGCGCGAGGACGGCCCGGCGGGCGGCGCCCCGCGCGCGGTCACCGTCGATCTCGCCCCGGTGACCGCCGAGGTCAAGGCCCAGCTCGCCGAGGACCACATTCCGCTCGCCGCCCGCATCCCGGTGCGCCACACCGAGGTCCCGGTGCTCCCGGCGGGGGAGCTGACCCGGTACCGCAAGGGATTCCACATGCTCGAAGTCGCCGGTCTGTGGCTGCCGGTGGCAGCCGTCCTGTTCGCCACCGCCGGCATCGCCCTGGCCGTACGCCGCCGCCGCGCGATCGTCGCCACCGCCCTGGGCACCGCCCTGGGCGGCGCCCTTCTCGGCCTGGCCCTCACGGCAGGCCGCGCCCTCACCCTCTCCGACCTCCCCTCCGACGTCCCCCACCCGGTGGCCGCCGCCGTCTACGACACCCTCACCTCCGGCCTCCGCACGGTCTCCTGGCTCCTGCTGTTCCTGGGCCTGGCGGTGGCTCTGACGGCGTGGCTGACCCGGCGCCGGTCGGCGCGCCGACGGGGGGAGGGAAGGGGGAAGTCGGCGGGGACGCCCGCGCGGACTCGGGCGCGGGTCTGAGAGGGTCCGGGTCCCCCGGTGGTGAGGACCGTCAAGCTTTGTGCCTGGCGGGCCGGTTGAGGGGGCCGGAGGCCACAGTGGACATAATGGGCACATGGTCCGAGAGTTGCCCATTGGCCTGGCGCCGCCCGACTGGCTGGTCCGGAACCTTCGGCCGCACCCGGCGCCGGTCAACCGGGCCGCTGTGGCGCGGGCCTCCATCGCGATGGCGTCGCCCCTGGCGGCCGGGTTCGCGGCCGGGCAGCCGGCGCTCGGGGCGCTCGCGTCGATGGGGGCGCTGAACGGGGTCATCGGCGACACCGCCGACGCGTACCGGATGCGGGTCATCACCATCGCCGTACCCCAGCTCACCGGCGCCGTCGGAGTCATCCTCGGACAGCTCGTGTTCGGGCAGGGCTGGGCCGCCGTCGTCGTGGTCACCCTGGTCGCGCTGGTCTCCGGGATGATCTCGACCATCGGCACGGTGGCCTCCGTGTCGGGGCTGCTGCTCCTGCTCAACTGCGTGGTCGGCGCCGGGCTCCCGCTGCCCCACCCCTGGTGGCTGGCGCCGCTGCTGATGACCGGGGGCGGCCTGCTGGTGCTGGCCCTCGCCCTGCTGGCGTGGCCCCTGCGGGCCGGGGTGCCGGAACGGGCGGCAGTGGCGAAGGCCTACCGCCGGGTCGCCGACCTGCTGGACGACACCGGCGACGACGACCGCTACATCGGCACCCGCTTCGACGTCACCCGCGCGCTGGACCAGGCATACGACCTGATCCTCGGACACCGCGCCAGCCACCACGGCCGCAGCGAGGAACTCACCCGGCTGCTGGCCCAGTTGAACGCCATCACCCCGGTCGTCGAGGCCGCTCCCGCCGTCCACCTCACCGGCCGCCCCCTCC
>NZ_MUNH01000539.1:0-1669 GCF_002154615.1 Streptomyces recifensis | reverse complement strand
TCGCGGCCGCGGCCGCGATGAAGATGACGTGCCCGAGATGTTCGGGGTGAGCCGTCCCGGCTCCTGGCTGGGGTGCCTGCGCTGTGCTGGTCACGTGTAACTCCTCGGGCCACGGCAACGCTGCCGGGTGGGGGCGAGCCCTTCCAGGTTCCAGTGGCGCACACCTCGGCGCCACTTACACCTGAAGGTAAAAGCAACGTTGCAGAGACTATGCCTTCAAGTTCCGAAGTCAATACCCGGATGGCTGTGACTTAAGAGATACGCCTGCGTCGATGTTGTTCAAGAAGTAAACGCACACGCATTTGATCTTGAAAGGTCGGCTAGCGCAGCCGCTGCGAGATGACCTTCGACACACCGTCACCCTGCATCGAGACGCCGTACAGCGCGTCGGCCACCTCCATGGTGCGCTTCTGGTGCGTGATCACGACGAGCTGCGAACTCTCCTGCAGCTCCCGCATGATCCCGATCAGCCGCTGGAGATTGGTGTCGTCCAGGGCCGCCTCGACCTCGTCCATGACGTAGAAGGGGCTGGGGCGGGCCTTGAAGATCGCCACCAGCAGGGCGACGGCCGTCAGCGACCGCTCCCCGCCGGACAGCAGGCTCAGCCGCTTCACCTTCTTCCCCGGCGGCCGCGCCTCCACGTCCACACCCGTGGCCAGCATGTCGTCCGGGTCGGTCAGCACCAGCCGCCCCTCCCCACCGGGGAAGAGCCGGGAGAAGACGCCCTCGAACTCGCGGGCGGTGTCCCGGAACGCCTCGGTGAAGACCTGCTCGACCCGTTCATCGACCTCCTTCACCACCCTCAGCAGATCCGCCCGCGTCTTCTTCAGGTCCTCCAGCTGCTCACTGAGGAACTTGTGCCGCTCTTCCAGCGCCGCAAACTCCTCCAGCGCCAGCGGATTCACCTTGCCCAGCTGCTGGTAGGCCCGCTCGGCCGCCTTCAGCCGCCTCTCCTGCTCCGCGCGGTGGAAGGGACGCGGCTGGTTACGGGGGTGCCCGGGGTCCTCCGGCAGCTCCTCACCCTCCGCCGGGAGCGAGGGCGGCACCGGCTGGAGGGGGCCGTACTCCGCGACGAGCCCCTCCGGCTCGACCCCGAGTTCGTCCAGCGCCCTGGCCTCCAGCTGCTCGATCCGCAGCCGCTTCTCCGCGCCGAGCACCTCGCCCCGGTGCACCGAGTCCGTCAACTTGTCGAGTTCGGCCTTCAGTTCGCGTCCCGTACCGCGCGCGTCGGCCAACTCCCGCTCGCGTACGGCCTTCGCGGCCTCGGCGGCGTCGCGCTCGCGCTGGGAACGGGCGAGGGAGACCTCGATGTGGGCCAGCAGTTGCCGGGCACCGTCCGCGACCGCCCCGGCGACCGCCGCCTCGTGGCGCAGCCGGGCCCGCCGCCGCTCCGCACGCGCGCGTGCCTCGCGCTCCGCGCTGGCGGCCCGGTCCAGCGAGTCGGCCCGCCCGGCGAGCCCCTTGACCCGCTCCTCGTGCGTACGGACCTGGAGGCGCGCCTCCATCTCGGTCTGCCGCGCGTTGGCCCCGTCGGCGGAGAGCCGGTCGCGTACGGAGGTGTCCGGCTCCTCCTCGGCCGGCATCTCCTCGGCGACGGCCAGCCGCTCGGCCAGCTCCTCCGCCTCGGCGACGGCCCGTTCCAGCGCCTCCCGCGCCCGCTCGGCGGCCG
>NZ_MUNH01000538.1:0-3142 GCF_002154615.1 Streptomyces recifensis | reverse complement strand
GGCCGGGCCGGGGTGTGTGATGGGGGCGCCGGGGTACGACAAGTCGCCGGCGCTGTCGGTGGTGACGGCGATGTTCCTGCACGGCGGCTGGCTGCACCTGCTGGGCAACATGCTGTTCCTGCTGATCTTCGGCAACAACGTCGAGGACCGCATGGGCCACGTCCGCTTCGCGCTGTTCTACCTCGTCTGCGGATACGCGGCGAGCTACGGCTTCGCCCTGCTCAACGCCGAGTCCGGGGACCCGCTGATCGGCGCGTCCGGCGCGATCGCGGGGGTGCTCGGCGCGTACCTGGTGCTGTATCCGAAGGCCAGGGTGTGGGTGCTGGTCCCGTTCCTGGTCTTCCTGCCGCTCCGGCTGCCCGCCTGGATCGTGCTGGGCTTCTGGTTCGGCCTCCAGGCCGTGTACTCCTCGGGCCGCGGCGTCGAGGCCGGCACCGGCACGGTGGCGTATGCGGCGCACGTGGTGGGCTTCGTGGCCGGGATGCTGCTCGCCTGGCCGCTGAAGGCCGGCACGCCGCCCCCGCCGGAGCCGGGCCGCCTGCTGTTCGGCAGGCGGGCGCGGCACCGTCAGGCGTGGTGAGCGGAAGAAGTCAGCGGGCGCTCGCCCGGTGGACGTAGTCGACCAGGTGGGTCAGCGCGTCCGGCTCGATGTTGGGCATGACGCCGTGGCCGAGGTTGAAGACGTGGCCCTCCAGTCCGGCGGCCGCGTCCAGCACCTCCTGCGCCTTGGCCTCGACCGTCCTGCGGTCGGTGAACAGCACCGTCGGGTCGAGGTTGCCCTGCAGCGCCTTTCCGGGACCGACGCGGCGCGCGGCCTCGTCCAGCGGGACCCGCCAGTCGACGCCGACGACGTCCGCGCCCGCCTCACCCATGAGCTTCAGCAGCTCGCCGGTGCCGACACCGAAGTGGATGCGCGGGACGCCGTACCCGGCGACGGCGTCGAAGACCTTCGCGGAGGCGGGCATCACCGAGGCGCGGTAGTCGGCGGGGGCCAGCGCGCCCGCCCAGGAGTCGAAGACCTGCACCGCCGAGGCACCGGCTGCGATCTGCACCTTCAGGAACGCGGCCGTGATGTCCGCGAGGCGGTCCAGCAGGTCGGCCCACAGCTCGGGGTCGCCGTACATCATCGCCTTGGCGTTCTCGTACGTGCGCGAGGGGCCGCCCTCGACCAGGTAGCTGGCGAGGGTGAAGGGAGCGCCCGCGAAGCCGATCAGCGGGGTGGACCCCAGCTCACGGGTGAGCATGCCGACCGCCTCGGTGACGTAGGACACGTCCTCCGGGGTGAGGTCGCGCAGCCGGTCGAGGTCGGCGCGGGTGCGCACCGGCTCGGCGACGACCGGGCCGACGCCGGGCTTGATGTCGAGGTCGACGCCGATGGCCTTGAGCGGGACGACGATGTCGCTGTAGAAGACCGCCGCGTCCACGTCGTGCCTGCGCACCGGCTGGAGCGTGATCTCGGTGACCAGCTCGGGCCGCGTGCAGGACTCCAGCATCGGGATGCCCTCGCGCACCTTGCGGTACTCCGGCAGGGACCGGCCGGCCTGGCGCATGAACCACACCGGGGTGTGCGGCACGGGCTCACGCCTGCACGCCTTGAGGAAGGCGCTGTCGTACGTCGCTGTGGGCTGCTGGCCCGTGGGGATCGCGTTGGCACTCACGTCGGCAAGTCTCGCACGGTCCGCGCGGCGGAAGTGCCGCCGCCCTCGGAGGGTGTCATGCCCTGCACGAAGGCCCGCTTCCCCTTACTCTTCCCCGCATGGCCGCGGCTCAGGGACGATCGTCGGACGGCACCGGCGGAATGGACGACGTGACAGACACGCAGGCGGAGGAGAAAGGGGGAGCCGGGGTGCCAGAGGTCCCCTCAGCCTTCAGCAGCGCGGTGGAGGCGCTGCGGAACGCGCGGCTGCGGCCGCAGGTGGAGGTGGAGCCGACGCCCGCCCCGCAGCGGCTGGCGCCGTACGCGCACGCGCTGGAGGCCGTCGTGCTCGACGGTGAGCAGGAGCTGGCCGACGGCCGGCTGGTCCTGCTGCACGACCCGGCCGGCCACGAAGCCTGGCACGGCACCTTCCGCCTGGTGACCCTGGTACGGGCGGAGCTGGAGCCCGAGATGGCGGCCGACCCGCTGCTGCCGGAGGTGTGCTGGTCCTGGCTGACCGGCGCTCTCCAGTCGCGCGGACTCACCTACGGCGAGCCGAGCGGCACGGTCACCCGCGCGAGTTCCCACTACTTCGGCGGGCTGTCGGAGCGGCCGCCCGCCTCGCAGATCGAGATCCGGGCCTCCTGGACGCCGCTCGAAGGACTGGGCGGCGTGCCGGACACCGCCGCGCACCTCGCCTCCTGGTGCGATCTGCTGGCCCAGGTCGCCGGGCTGCCCCCGGCCGCGCCGGGCGACGGCTCGGTGGTGACCCTGCCGCAGCGCCGGGGTCCGCAGTCCCGCTAGCCCCCCGGGCTGATCATCTTCTCAGCGCCCCGCCGGGATCGGCGGGGCGCTGCTTTGTGATCACTTCCCGAACCATCACTTTGTCGATACGGCCACTTTCCGTACTCGAATCGCCTCACCCCGGAGCCGATTCGATCTTCGGATGATCGATCGCGTGTCCGAATTGCACAGATTGTGACTCACTAGATCGTGATCATTCTCTAAAGGCGGACGGGTTTGCTGCCGAAGACGACTGTGACCTTGAAAGCACGGTTCCTCCCGGCTTCTTCCCCACAAGCCGGCCCCGTCCCCCCACCCAGGAGGCCTGGTGTCCGTTCTCCTCGAGCAGCCCGCAAGCCTGGTCGCCTACCGCCCGAACAAGCCGACCGCCATGGTGGTCGTGGCCGACCCCCGCGTCCGTTCCACCGTCACCCGCCATCTGTGGGCCCTCGGTGTGCGCGACGTGATCGAGGCCTCGTCCGTCGCGGAGGCTCGTCCCCGCATCGGCAACCCGCGCGACATCTGTGTCGCAGACGTCCACCTGCCCGACGGTTCCGGCCTCACCCTGCTGTCCGAGACCCGTGCCGCGGGCTGGCCCAACGGCCTCGCCCTGTCCGCAGCCGACGACATCGGCGCCGTCCGCAACGCCCTCGCCGGGGGCGTGAAGGGCTACGTCGTCACCGGCACCCGTACCAACATCGGCCTGCCCACCCGCCCCGGCGC
>NZ_MUNH01000537.1:0-4424 GCF_002154615.1 Streptomyces recifensis | reverse complement strand
GTCGGCGGCCCGGCGCAGCGTCTCCACGTCGACGGGCTTGACCGAGTACAGGTCGATGACCCGGACCTTGATGCCCTCCTCCGCGAGCTTGTCGGCGGCCGTCAGCGCCTCCTGCACGGTCACCCCGGCCGCGACGACGGTCAGCCGGTCCTCCTCGCTGGAGCGCAGCACCTTGCTGCCGCCGATGGGGAACTCCTCGTCGGCGTCGTAGATGACCGGGCTCTCGCCGCGCGAGGTGCGCAGGTAGCGGATGCCGTCCAGGTCGGCCATGGACGCGATCAGGCGGGCGGTCTGGTTGGCGTCGCAGGGGTAGAGCACGGTGGAGCCGTACACGGACCGGAACATCGCCAGGTCCTCGACGCCCATCTGCGAGGGGCCGTCCTGCCCGATGGCCACGCCCGCGTGCGAGCCGACCAGGTTGATCGAGGCGTCGCTGATGGAGGCCATGCGCACGAAATCGTAGGCGCGGCTGAAGAAGGCCGCGAAGGTGGAGGCGTACGGCAGCCAGCCGCGTGCCGACATGCCGACCGCCGAGGCGACCATCTGCTGCTCGGCGATGAAGGACTCGAAGAAGCGTTCGGGGTGTTCCTCGGCGAAGACGCCGGTGCGGGTGGAGTCGCCGACCTCGCCGTCCAGGGCGACGACGTCACCGCGTGCGGTGCCGAGCGCCGCGAGCGCCTTGCCGAAGGCGTCGCGGGTGGCGACCTCCTCGCCCTTGTCGAAGCGGGGCAGGTTCAGCGGCTCGTGGGCGGGCTTCTCCAGGGTCGCGGCGGGCGGCTCGCTGACGTGGACGCGGATGTCGCGGGGGCCGCCCAGCTCCTCGATGGCCTCCTTGGCGTCGGGCAGCGGCTTGCCGTGCTTGCCCTCCTTGTCCTCCACGGCGGCGACGCCCTTGCCCTTGAGGGTGCGGGCGATGATCGCGGTGGGACGGTCCTTGGTGGACTCGGCCTCGCTGTAGGCGCGGTCGATGGCGGCGACGTCATGGCCGTCGATCTCGACGGTGTGCCAGCCGAACGCCTGGAAGCGGCGGGCATAGGCGTCCAGGTCGTGGCCGTGCCGGGTCTGGCCGCGCTGGCCGAGCCGGTTGACGTCCACGATGACGGTGAGGTTGTCCAGCTTGTCGTACGCGGCTGCCTCGGCGGCCTCCCAGATCGAGCCCTCGGCCATCTCGCTGTCGCCGCACACCACCCAGACGCGGTAGTCGGAGTGCTCCAGCCGCTTGCCCGCGAGCGCGATGCCGACGCCGACCGGGAGGCCCTGGCCGAGGGAGCCGGTGGCCGTCTCCACCCAGGGCAGCCTGCGCGGGGTCGGGTGGCCCTCCAGACGGCTGCCGAGCTTGCGGAAGGTGAGCAGTTCGGCGTCGTCGATGGCGCCGGCCGCCTTGAAGACCGCGTACATCAGCGGGGACGCGTGCCCCTTGGAGAGGATGAAGCGGTCGTTGGCGGGGTGGTCCGGGCGTTCGAAGTCGTAGCGCAGATGGTTGGCGAGCAGCACGGCCATCAGGTCGGCGGCGGACATCGAGGAGGTGGGGTGTCCGGATGCCGCGGCGTCTGCGGCGCGGACGCTGTCCACCCGCAACTGCTGCCCGAGTTCGGCGAGTTCGTCGTTGTTCATGGGTCTCCTTTCCGCGGGTCCGAGGCGACTCGGACGGTCCTCGGCAAACCGGGCGGGCCGCCCGGCCCCCGACGAGCCCCGACCCGTCACGGTGTGTGACCGGCCGCGGGCGCCCCGGTGGTGCGGTTCGTCCGAGGTCTTCCGCGTAACCGGGGTCACGGCACCCAAACCACCTCCACGTCACCCGGCCGCCGCGCACTCCCCCGATGCGCGGCGACGGCCTGTGCGCCCCCGGCCGCCCCAACTAGGCTTCTCTGCATGGAGATTCTTGGCGCCACACTGCGCATCTGCGTCGACGACCTCGAGACCGCGGTCCCGTTCTACGAGCGGCTGGCGGGCGGTACGGCCCTGCGCTTCGAGCGCGGCGGGGTGAAGGTCGCCGCGATCGGGTCGTTCCTGCTGATGAGCGGGCCGGAGGCGGAAGTGGAGGTGCTGCGCAAGGTGACGGCGACGATCGCCGTGAAGGACGTCGAGGAGGCGCACCGGCTGCTCGCGGACCTGGGCGCGCGGATCATCGCCGGTCCGGTGCCGACACCGGTGGGCCGGAACCTGCTGGTGATGCACCCGGACGGCACGGTCTTCGAGTACGCCGACCAGTCGGGGGCCTGAGCGGGGATTCAGCCCCGCATCTCCGCGGTGAGCGCCCAGCGCTCGTGGTCGCGCCACTCGCCGTCGACCTGGATCATGGCGGGCGAGAACCCCTCAAGCCGGAACCCGGCGCCGCGCGCGAGCGCGATGGACGCGGTGTTGCCGGGCTGCACGTTGATCTCCAGCCGGTGCAGCCCGAGCGGCCCGAAGGCGTACCCGATCACCAGCTCGAGACCCTCCCGCATCAGCCCCCGCCCGGCCGCGTGCGCGAACGCCCCGTACCCGAGCGCCCCGCACTGGAAGCCGCCCCGGACGATGTTGTTGATGTTGATGAACCCGGCGATGTCCCCGCTGTCCCTCTCGCACACCAGGAACCCGGCCCGCCCCTCGTCCCCGAGCAGCCGCCCGGCGTAGGTGGCGTACGCCTCGTCGCTCTCGGGCACCACCAGCCACGGCCGGTGCAGATCCTTGCTCTCCCTGGCCCGCGCGGTGAACTCGGCCCCGTCCTCCATCCGGAACCGGCGGACGGCCACCCGGGGGCCCTGGGCGAGGTAGTGGGGCGTGGTGTGGGGCATGGGGCCAGGGTACGCCGGGCCACTGGCCGGAAGTCACCGCAGGGCGGGCTCCTCCAGGGTCAACGTGCCCGCCTCCGCTTCCAGTTCGGCCGCCATGCCGAAGGGGATCGTCAGGGCGTCCGGACAGTGCCCGAATCCCGCTCCCTCCAGGACCGGGACGCCGAGCGGGGCCAGCCGGTCGGCGAGCATCGGGCGGAGGGCGTCGTACGGGTCGCAGTCCTGCCAGGAGCCGAGGAGGATGCCGCGGACCTCGTCCAGCCAGCCGGCCCGGAGGAGCTGGGTGAGGTACCGGTCCAGGCGGTAGGTCTCCTCGCCGACGTCCTCCAGGCAGAGCAGGCCGCCACGGGCGCAGGGACGGGCGTGCGGGGTGCCGAGTTCCGCCGCGAGAAGGGAGAGGCAGCCGCCGAGGGTGGTGCCCCGGGCTCGACCGGGGACGAGGGGCTTGCCGTCGGTGGTGATCCGCTGGACCTTCTCGGGGGTGAAGAGGGTCGCGTGGAGGTGCTCGCGGGCGCGTTCGCTGCCGATGAAGTCGATTCCGGCGGCCATCGGACCGTGCAGGGTGACCAGGCCCAGACGGGTGGCGAACGCCTCGTGCAGGGCGGTGATGTCGCTGAAGCCGACGAACACCTTCGGGCCGGCCGCCCGCATCGCCTCCCAGTCGAGCAGATCGGCCATCCGCTGGGCGCCGTAACCGCCGCGCGCGCAGAGCACCGCGTCGACCGACGGGTCGCACCAGGCCCGCTGGAGGTCCTCGGCCCGGTCGGCGTCGGCGCCCGCGAGGTAGCCGAACTGGCCGTGCCGGTCCAGCACATGGGGTGCGGCGACCGGGTCGAGGCCCCAGCCGCGCAGCAGGTCGAGGCCCGCGCGCAGCCGTTCGTCGGGCACCGGCCCGCTGGGCGCGACCACGGCCACGCGGGCACCGGGGGCGAGACGACTGGGGCGCTTCAGTTGTTTCACGTGCCGAGCTCCAGTTTCGGGACGCCGGGCAGGTCGAAGCCGAACACCTGGGCGTACAGGGACAGTTCCGCCTCCATCGCGCGGACCATGGTGTCGGCGCGGCGGAAGCCGTGGCCCTCTTCGGCGAAGGCCAGGTAGGCGTGCGGGACGCCCCGGCCCGCGATGCGGTCGAGGAATTGCTCGCACTGCTCGGGCGCGCAGATCACGTCGTCCAGCCCCTGGAGGATCAGGAAGGGGGCGGTGAGCCGGTCGGCCCGATGGGCGGGCGAGCGCTCGGTGTAGCGGTCGGGCACCTCGGCGAAGGGACCGACGAGGGACTCCAGGTAGCGCGACTCGAAGTCGTGGGTGCGGCCGGGGCCCCAGGTGGTGAGGTCCAGGATCGGGTAGCTGATCGTGCCGCAGGCGTAGACGTCGGTTCCGGTCAGTGAGGCAGCGGTGGTCCAGCCGCCCGCGCTGCCGCCCCGGATCGCCAGCCGGTCCCGGTCGGCGGTGCCCTCCTCGGCCAGCGCGAGGGCCACCGTCGCGCAGTCCTCCACGTCGACCACCCCCCACTGGTGCCGCAACCGCTCGCGGTACTCACGCCCGTAGCCGGTGGAGCCGCCGTAGTTGACCTCGGCGACTCCGATACCGCGTGAGGTGAGGGCGGCGATGGCGAGGTCCAGCACGAGCGGGACCCGGCTGGTCGGGCCG
>NZ_MUNH01000536.1:0-2718 GCF_002154615.1 Streptomyces recifensis | reverse complement strand
GGTACGACGCCACCTCCGCGCCCTCCAGGAGTCCGGCGCGGAGGTGGCGTCGTACCACATGGCGGTCTTGCCCTGGGTCATGTTGTTCAGGCACTCCGCGAAGCCGGACTGTGCGGCGCCGGACTCGCCGTGCTCGCGGACCAGGTCCACATAGAACTTGACGGCCTTGGTGAACTCGGGGGAGTCCAGCCGGGCCTTCCAGTCCTTGTCGAACCAGGTGCCGCCGAAGGTGTTCACCACCGTGGTGAGCGGGGCCATGACCTCGCCCCAGCCGGGCAGGCCGCGCAGACAGATGCCCTTCATGCCGGGCCTGGCGCCGTCCGCCTTCGCGGCGAGATCGGCCACCTGCTGCCAGGTCGGGTGCGCGGGCATCTTCAGGCCCTTGGCCGCGAAGATGTCCTTGCGGTACATGAGGAAGGACGACTCGCCGTAGAACGGCTGCCCGTACAGCTTGTTGTCGTCGCCGGTGAGCGACTGGCGCATGGGCTTGAGCACATCCTGCTCGTCGTACGCGTGGTCCTTCGCCACATAGCCGTCCATGTCGTGCAGCCAGCCGTTGCGGGCGTAGATCGGGATCTCGTAGTTGGACAGAGTGGCCACGTCGTACTGGCCGGCCTGGTTGGCGAAGTCCTGGCTGATCTTGTCGCGGACGTCGTTCTCGGGCAGCACGGTGAAGTTGACCTTGATGCCCGTCTCCTTGGTGAAGTGGGCGCGCGTCAGCTTCTGCAACTCGGTCATCTGCGGGTTGTTGACCATCAGTACGTTGATGGAATCGCCGCCGGAACCGGTCCCGCCCGCGCCGGCCCAGCAGCCGGAGAGAAGCGGGGCGAGCAGCGTCCCTGCGGCGGCCATGGCGAATGTGGTTCGCGGCCTCCGTCGGCTCGGGGTGCGCATGGATCGCTCCTGGATATATGGGGACAGAAGGGCATGGCCGCGCGTACGGGTGCCCTCGGGGGAGAGGTGGTGCGGAAAGCTGTGTGGTGCGGTGCTGTGTCAGACCCGGATGACCTGTGGCCCCAGGAGTGAGTACCGGTGGGCCTCGGCCGCCGGGAGCTGGGTGCTCGTGACGATGGCGTCCACCGCGCCGACCTCGGCGAACCGGCAGAAGCTCACGGCGCCGAACTTGGTGTGCACCCCGGCGAAGACCGTGCGCCGGGCGGCCCGGATGGCCTGCGCCTTCACCTCGCTGACGGCGGGGTCGGGCGTGGTCAGACCGTGTTCGCGCGAGATGCCGTTGGCGCCGAGGTAGGCGAGGTCCACCACGAAGCCGGCCAGCATCCTGGTCGTCCAGTGGTCGACCGTGGCGAGCGTGCCCGCCCGCACCCGGCCGCCCAGCAGCAGGACCGACACGTTCTCGGCCTCCGCCAGGGCGCCCGCGACGGGCAGCGAGGCGGTCACCACGGTCAGTGCCCGGCCGGTCGGCAGGGCCTCGGCGATGAGCTGGGGGGTGAAGCCCTCGTCGACGAAGACCGTCTCCGCGTCACCGAGCAGCTCGGCCGCGGCGGCCGCGATCCTGCGCTTCTCGGGGACGTGGCTGGTGGCGCGGAAGGCGAGCGTGGTCTCGAAGGCGGCGCTCTCCACCGGGTAGGCGCCGCCGTGGGTGCGGCGCACCAGCCCGTGGTCCTCCAGCGCGCGCAGGTCCCGCCGGATCGTCTCCTTGGCCACGCCCAGCTCGTCGGCGAGCGCGGTGACGTCGACGGAACCGGTGGCCCGCGCCGCGCGCACGATCTCGCGTTGGCGTTCCTCGGCCGTCCTGGTGTTCATGTCGTCACCCGCTCTCGTCATCGAGATGCCCGCTGGGATGCCCGTTCGGGCCCTGGGGGAAGTTCTACAGCGGACGTGCGGCGCTGACCAGGCCTGTTCCACGCCCGATCCTGCCCGTGTGTGCCCGGTCACCTCCCGCCGCGCCCGCCTCGGACCTGCGCGGCAGCGGGGCCCGGGGTGGGAGCGGGCGCGGTGCGTGCCCGAACACGACCGCGGGCGGGCCCGTTCGGTGCCCGCCCGCGATCGTTTTCGGCCGTGGGGACGTTCGGTGGTGGGGTCAGTACGGCCAGATCGGCGGGTCGGTGAGGAAGTGGCCGCCGAGGCGGTCGTGGGCCGGGTTCGCGGGGTCCAGTTCGCCCTGCTCGGCGATGAGCTTCGCGGCGTACGGCTCGGAGTCGTCCTCGGGGGCGTAGCCGAGGGCGCGGGCGGAGGCGAGGTCCCACCACAGGCGGGTGTTGGCGGAGGAGCCGTAGACCACGGTGTGGCCCACATCCTCGGCGGTGAAGGCGGCGTGGAAGAGGCGGGCCGCGTCGGCCGGGCTGAGCCAGATCGACAACATCCGCACGCTGGTCGGCTCCGGGAAGCAGGAGCCGATACGGACGGAGACGGTCTCGATGCCGTGCCGGTCCCAGTAGAGCTGGGCCAGGTCCTCGCCGAAGCACTTGGAGAGGCCGTAGAAGGTGTCCGGGCGGTGCGGGGTGTCCACCGGGATGCGGGGGCCGTGCGGCGCCGGGACGGGGGCGCCGCCGACCGCGTGGTTGGAGGAGGCGAAGACCACGCGGGGGACGCCCTCCAGCCGGGCGGCCTCGTAAAGGTGGTACGTGCCCTCGATGTTGGCCTTCAGGATCTTCTCGAACGGGGCCTCCAGGGAGATGCCCGCCAGGTGCAGCACCGCGTCCGTGCCGCGTACCGCTTCGCGCAGGGCGTCCAGGTCGGCGAGGTCGGCGGTGATGG
>NZ_MUNH01000535.1:0-4989 GCF_002154615.1 Streptomyces recifensis | reverse complement strand
CAGGAGTTCGCGGCCCATGCCGGCCCACTGGGAGCCCTGGCCGGAGAAGACCCACACCGGAAGGCGGGGCGCGGTCACGTCGGCGGCGCTGGACACCAGGGCGGGGGCGGGCAGGCCGTCGACGAACAACCGCAGCGCCTCGGCGGTCTCGGCGTGCGAACGGGCGACGACCGCGAGCCGGCCACGACCGGGACTGCGACGCAGGGCGAGGGTGTGGGCGACGTCCCGGAGCGGGACGGTCGCCCCCTCCGCGTCCAGCCATGCGGCCAGCTTCCCGGCGGCCTCCGGCAGCGCCCGGTGTGATCCCGCCCCGAGCAGGATCACCTCCGGGGGTGCCTGTCGGGGTCGGCGCGGTGCGGGCAGGCCGGTACGACGAGCGGGCGGAGGCTCCTGGAGGATCACGTGCGCGTTGGTGCCGGAGAAGCCGAACGAGGACACCGCCGCCAGCCTGACCGGTTCCCGGCCGGGCCACGGGGCGCTCTCGCGCGGTACGAACAGGCGGCTGCCGTCGGCGGCGATGGCCGGGTTCCACTCAGTGAAGTGCAGGTTGGCGGGGATGGTTCCGTGCCCCAGGCACAGCACGGTCTTGATGAGGCCGGTGATGCCGGCGGCCGGTTCCAGATGGCCCAGGTTGGTCTTGACCGAGCCGAGTGCGCACGGGGAGAGCCCATGGCCGTACACGGCGGCGAGACTCGCGAACTCCACGGGGTCGCCCAGTGGCGTGCCCGTTCCGTGCGCCTCGATCAGGGAGACGCGGGCCGGGTCGACGCCGGCCCGCGTCAGGGCGGCGCGGTACAGGGCCTGCTGGGCTTCGGCGGAGGGGGCGGCGAGACCGTCGGAACGGCCGTCCTGGTTCACCGCGGATCCCCGGACGACGGCGAGGATGCGGTCACCGTCGCGGCGGGCGTCGGGCAGCCGTTTGAGGACGACGGCGCCGCAGCCCTCGCCGCGCACGAATCCGTCGGCCGCGGCGTCGAAGGTGTGGCAGCGTCCGGTCGGGGACAGCATGCCCATCCGCTCGAAGGACCGGGTGATGCGGGGGGCGAGCATGAGGGTGACACCGGCGGCCAGGGCCAGATCACACTCCTGTCGGTGCAGCGCCTCGCAGGCCAGGTGGAAGGCGACCAAGGAGGAGGAGCAGGCCGTGTCCAGGGCGATGCTCGGGCCGTGCAGACCGAGGAGGTAGGAGATCCGGCCTGCGGCGACACAGTGGCCGTTCGTCAGGATGGAGCCTTCGAGTTCCCTGGGTTTTCCGGCCAGTTGGTCCATGTAGTCGTGGTAACTCAGTCCGGTGAACACGCCGGTCGGTGAACCGGCGAGCCGGTCGGGAGGCAGCCCGGCGTGTTCCAGGGCCTCCCAGACGACCTCCAGCAGCAGCCGGTGCTGCGGGTCCAGTACGTCGGCCTCGCGGCCCGCCACGCCGAAGAAGTCAGCGTCGAATCCCGAGACGTCCGCGAGGTATCCGCCCCGGAGAGCGGAGGGCCCGCCGACGGCCGGCTCGCCCCCCGTCTCCCGGCCGGGTGGTGGAGGGCCGACCGCATCGCGTTCCTCCACCAGCAGACGCCAGAACGCGGACGGGGAATCGACGTCTCCGGGGAGCCGGCATCCCATGCCGATGACGGCGATGGGAGCGGTCACCGGCCGGGGGGCGTGCTTGTCGTTGGCCACAGAAGTCTCCTTGTCACTGCACAGGCGGCGGGGGAACGCGAGGGCTGCCGGGGATGCGACGGCGGACTCGTGTGTGAGGGGGAAACCGCAGGGACGAGCCGCTGAGCGGCGGACGCTGCGGATCAGACGTCCGCACTGCCCAGCAGGATCGCGCTCTTCACTCCGCCCAGTTGGTAGTTGAAGGTGAAGGCGTAGTCGAAGTCGAGGGGGCGGCACACCGTGCCGGGGACCGGGTCGAACGTCAGATGACCGGCCGGCTGTTCGCAGTTGGCGGTCGGGCAGACCTGGCTGTTCCGCATCATCAGCAGGGTGAGGGCCACCCCGAGACAGCCCGCCGGAGCACCGTTGTGCCCGAAGCAACCCTCCTGCGAGGTCATGAGGAGGTCGGATGCCGCGGAGCCGTACAGTTCCCTGACCGCGTTCGACTCGAAGGCCGTGACGACCACGTTGCCGTCGCTGCCGCCGTGGATGTACGGCACCTGACCGATGTCCCAGGTGTCACCGAGGCAGCGGCGGGCCGCCGCCACGAGAGCCCGACCGCTCTCGTCGCTGGCCAGCGGATTCGAGAGCCCGTCCCGTGTGGTGACCTGCGACAGGACCTGGCCGTAGGTGCGGGCGTCCCGGGCGAAGGCATGCTCCCGGCTCTCGATCACAAGCGTCACGGACCCTTCGCCGTGATTGATGCAGTCGGCGCGTTCGTCGTACGGACGCATCAGCGCGTCGAACGACGGCAGCAGGCTGGGCATGTCCTCGGAGCGCATGGCGTCGTACGCCGTCTGAGCTCCGCTCAGCAGGCGCTGGATGTTGCGGATCATCGTGACGCTGAAAACGTCGGCCCCGGTCACCACGGCGATGTCGGTCTCACCGGCGGCGATCATGCCGAGCGCGTTGCCGACCTGCACCGCGGACGAGGCACAGCCGCACGAGACCGTGAAGTTCGCTCCTCTCGACCGGGTGAGCGCGCCCTGCACCAGGGCGACATCCGACGGGGTGACGGCCTGCTCCGCCGCGACGAACATCTCCAGCGCCTCGGCGACGGGATAGGTCGCCGGGTCGGCGCGCAGCACGGCGAGGTAGCTGTCGATGTTGGCATCCACTCCGCCCCGACCCACCAGGATCGCGGCATCCTCCAAGTCGCTGCGCACATCGAGGCCGGCGTCGTGGCACGCCTGCGTGAGGGAGACCAGCCCGAACCGGTGGGCGTCCGTGTAGTGGCGGGAGAAGAACTCCGGGATACCTGGCACACGCTCCTCGAACACGGCTGCCGGCAGGGTGACGCCACCGAAGTAGACGCCCTTCTTGACCAGGCACGACGTCCCGGTGGAGGCGACGCTCCAGAGGTCGTCGGCGGTGAAGACCGGGTCCTGCGGACCGGGGAGGCAGAGTCCGATCCCGGTGACGACGGCGTCGCGCGCACGGGCGCCTGCGCGCCGCCTCACGAACTGCTCCCACGGGTCAGCGAGTCGATCATGGAAGTTCCCTTCGACGGGTGGGGCGGACGACCGCCCGGCTATTCGGCCACGTAGGTGCGGCAGGACCAGTGATAGACGGGAAACTCCACTCCCTCGTGGGTGGAGTAAAGGCCTGAGAACTCGAAGTGCTCGTATGCGTTGCCGCACAGGATCTTCACCTTGGGTTCGAGTTCCAGGGATCTCACATGCCAGACGTCGGGAATTTGGATCCAGTCCGGGCCGCCTCGCAGAAGCACGGAAACGGAATTCGGTGCCTCGGGCTCCGTTTTTCGGCCGTCGCCGTGGTCCCCGTTTTCCTGCTCCCTCGTGAGCGGAGTGGGGAAAACCGGGGGGAGGGTCCATCGCGATGCCGCGGAAAAGGCCCGGCAAAGAGAATTGATGAAAGCGGAGATCCACATGGCGACCTGCCAGGGAAGGGGCCGGGTATGTGCGCGGGGCAGGGCACTCACAGCGGTCGACGGCGAGTGCCCTGCGCGCTCACCGCGCGCCGGACCCGGGGAGGGGGTGGCTCCGGCGGGCGGCGGGTCCCGGCTGACGCCGGGACGACGGGTCCGGGAGGGCGTCGGGCTCAACGCCCTCCCGCACTGGGCGGGTCAGGTCGCGCTGGCCAGCGCCTGGGTGATCGCGGAGGCCGTGGCCTGCTCGGCACCCAGCGCGGAGCTGGTGACTCCGAGGATGTTGTAGACGAGCGCGGTGGCATTGGTCGCCGTGGCGGTGAGGACGTTGGCCCCCACCACGTTCGGCTGGCCCTGGCAGTCACCGATGGCCGCTGCGAGATACGTGGCAGCGGCCACGTTCTGGATGCGGGCGCCGGCCGGGTTGTTGGCCTGGTCGGCCGCGATGGCGGCGTTGTTGGCCGTCTGCGCGGACTGCAGGTCGGACACGCAGGCGGAGACGGCCGCGGGGGCGGCCGTCGCCAGAGGGGCGAGGCCGACGATGGCACCGGCCGCGAGGGCGGTGGTGGCAGCGGCGGCGGCAAGACGGGAACGGAACATGTGGCACTCCCTTGAACAGATGGCTGGTTCACTCAATGGCCACGACACCGGTGGGAGCGGTTGCGTCCAACTGCCGGGAATGACTGCCCGAGAAGGGAACTCGACCTGTCGCCGCGTACTTCGGGTGATGGGAGTGACGACCGGAACGGGTAGCAGTCACGTTCCCGGGAAGGATGGGCAACCCGCCGGTTCGTGCTCCAGTAATGCGCCACCGGCGGGAGACATAACAAGGGGAATATCTGGTTCGTCACCCGATTGGAGTACAGACGACCACCCGGCCCCGCTCGAATATGAAGCACCGACCAGCCTCACCGATGAGCCCCTGGGGACTCTCTCTGGTGACACAGGGCCCGCACCCGGCAAGCGGGGGCCGACCGGTCATCACACGCCTCACGCGTATAGCAATGATTTCATCACAACGCACTAGGCCATCTGGGTGTAACTCGCATGGTAAGTGTTGCCGCCATATGCCGCATCAGTGGATAACTGTGACATCCAACGGCGGGCCCCATCCTCTCCGGTGGTGTGGTAGTCCGCGCACAAGGCGCCGGTCTTGTGCCAGCTCCGTGTGTGACGGGCTACCACGATGGGCCCACCGCGAGAGGTGTTGGATGCGTCAGCCGGCGCCGGCCAGCGCCGGCTGACGCGCCACCTCCCCTCCGGTGCGTCAGCCGGACGAGCCGCAGGACACGACAGCCTCAGGTGTTCTCACCGCCGTGCGGCCGGCCCGCGGCCGTCGCGGTCCCGCGGCCCCACCAGGAACGCCGGCCCGCCTCGGTGCCCGCCCCCGCGGCCGCGCTCCAGGAGTGTCCAAGTTCGGCCTGCCCGCGCCTCGGTGGCGGGGAGGCCACCGG
>NZ_MUNH01000052.1:965-1415 GCF_002154615.1 Streptomyces recifensis | reverse complement strand
GGCGAAGTCGGCGCCGTGCAGTCTGGCGCCGGACAGCGCGGCGTACATGTCACCGGGGCGGACGGCCCGCGAGTCGTGGGTGATGCCGGTGACCCCGACGGACGCGGCGGTCTCGGCGGGCGCGGCGGTACCCAGTTGACCGGCCAGTTCCGCGAGGGAGATGGCGGAGACCTGAACCGGTCGCGGCGGTCCCGGATTTGTCACGGAAGCGCCTTTCTGAGTGGTTTGGGACTGATCGGCGTGTGGCACGGCGGTGAGCGTACCGGGAGTACCCGCTCCGGAGCTAAAACGGGGCTCGCGCTCGGAGCGGTGGGTCCCTCGGTTCCCGTCGTCGGGGGTGATCGTTGTCACTGGCTCGTTCCTGGTGGTCGGTGCCCGGTTCCGGTGGGGGCGGGTCAGGGCCGGTAGGAGACGGGCAGGGCGGCGGCCTTGGCTCCGGTCGGCGGCACC
>NZ_MUNH01000052.1:417-926 GCF_002154615.1 Streptomyces recifensis | reverse complement strand
TGCCGGTCTTGCCCGCGACCCGGTAGCCGGGGATGCGGGCCTTGACGCCGGTGCCCTGCTCGTCGTCGACGACCGACTCCAGCATCTGGGCCACGGTCTTCGCGGTCTTCTCGCTGACCACACGGGTCTTCTTGGGCTTGGGTGCCGGGGCGAAGCGGCCGTCGGCGCCCTTGGTGCCGCGCACCAGGGTGGGCGCGACGCGGACTCCGCCGTTGGCGATGGTGGAGTAGACGGAGGCGGCCTGCATGGCGTTGATGGAGAAGCCCTGGCCGAAAGGGATCGTGTACTGCTGCGAGGTGGACCACTTGGCGGCGGGCGCGAGGATGCCCGGTGTCTCGCCGGGGAAGCCGAGCCCGGTGTAGCGGCCGATGCCGAACTGGCGCAGGTACGAGTAGAGCGTGTCGTTGGCGGCCCGCTGGGTCTTGCCGAGCTGGCCGGTGGCGAGGATGGTGCCGATGTTGCTGGACTTGGCGAGCACCCCGTTCAGGGTGAGGTACCAGGTGGCGTGG
>NZ_MUNH01000052.1:0-334 GCF_002154615.1 Streptomyces recifensis | reverse complement strand
CCATGGCGGCGGAGTTCGCCCTGGAGAGGTCGTTGGGGTCGAAGCCGGGCGAGTTGGCCATGGCGAGGATCTGGCCGGTGGCGGTGTCCTGGACGACGACGTAGCCGCGGTCGGCCTTGGACTTCTTCACCTGCTCGGAGATCGCGTTCTGCGCGGCCCACTGGATGTCGCGGTCGATGGTCAGCTCGACGTCGCTGCCGGGCACGGCGGGCGTCTCGGTGGAACCCGCGGTGGGCACCTCCCGGCCGCCGGACTGGGCGTAGCGGATCTTGCCGTCCTTGCCGGAGAGCTGCTTGTCGAGCTGCTGCTCGATGCCGCCGCCGCCCCGGCCCTC
>NZ_MUNH01000534.1:0-8132 GCF_002154615.1 Streptomyces recifensis | reverse complement strand
CCCTGGGACCGAGAGCGTCCCGCCCGTCCGCAGACGGCACCCCAGCGCACCCCCCTGTCGCGCGAGCGGATCGTCGAGGCCGCCTTCACGGTGCTGGACCGTCAGGGGCTCGACGGGCTCTCCATGCGCCAGGTGGCCGCGGAACTGGGCGTCACCGTCTCCGCGCTCTACGCGTACGTCAGCTCCAAGGACGACCTGCTGGAGCTGATGTACACCCGGCTCTTCGACGGCTTCACGATGCCCGCCCCCGACCCCGAGCGGTGGCGCGAGCAGATCCGGGACTACGCGCGCGCCGGACGCGAGCGCCTGCTCTCCCACCGGGACGTGGCCCGGATCTCCATGGCCCACGTCCCCTTCACGGCCGAACTCCTGCCGCACGTCGAGGGGCTGCTCGCCATATTCCGCACGGCCGGGCTGCCGGACCGGATCGCGGCGGAGGCCGGCGACCTCATCTCCACCTACATCGACGGCTTCGTGCTGGAGGAGGGCATGTGGCAGGACCGGGCCGCCGCCCGGCCGGGCGACGGTGACTCCTCACCGGCCCGCCCCGACTGGCGCGAGATGGCCGGTGAGATGCAGAACTACTTCGCGTCCCTGCCGCCGGCGGACTTCCCCCACCTGCGCGCACTCGCGGACGTGATGGTGTCCGACTCCTCCGACGAGCGGTTCGACATCGGCCTGGAGATCATCCTGCGGGGCCTGGCGAGCTACCTGCCGGACAAGGCGCCGGACGCCTGACTCGGCGTCCTCCCGCCGCCCGCGCCTTGGACGCCGCAGATTTCTGCTGACGGGCCGTCGGGTATGGAGTGGTCCTGGTCGTTCGTCGAGCGGTGGGACGCCACGCGAGGGGAGGAACGCATCACGCCCCCCAAACCCGTCACCGCAGGTCGGACGCAAATGCGGCCTCTCCGGCGCGACGGTTCTCACACCGTGGTGACGGGGACGCGTGGCGCGGGTGGAGAAGCACGACCGATCATGTGGCGGCCGTGTGCGCGGATCCGGTGGGCTGAGGGACCATGGGAGGCAGAGCAGTGTTCCGCCTCCGGCTGCGAAGGAGGTCCCCATGGCAGCCGAACCGCCCTTCGAGCCGCCCATCGGGCCTGTCCTGACGGTCTCGGCCGCCGACGTCCGGCTGCCCGAGCTGATCCTGGCCGGGGACATCGGCGCCGAGGCCCTGCGCGATCTGGAGGAGGTCCTCGGTTCCCCGCCCCTCCACACGGCCACCGCCTGGACCGTCGACATGAGCCGGGTGACCCGCATCGACCTGGCCTGCGCCTATGCCCTCCTGCGGGGAGCCACCCTGCGGCCGGAACCCGCCGAACTCACCATCCGCGGCCCCCGCCGGACCGTCCAGCGCATCCTCCGCAACGCGGGGCTCGACGTGGTGGCCGTCATCGAGGAGTGAGGCGCACCTGCGCCGGCCCCACGGCGACCTCGGCCGGCTCGCCGCCGGTGATCGGTACCAGCTCCGGGAACGTCGTCCGGAACACCGTGTGCGGCATTCCGGCGCCGGCCCAGAGGTGCTCGTGCTCGGCCAGGGGCGCGTCGATCAGGGTGCGTACGGGCTGCGGATGCCCGACCGGGGCCACGCCGCCTACCTCCTGGCCGGTGGCCGATGAGGACGAAGGCCGGGTCCGCGCGCCGGAGGCGCTTGCGGCCACGCCCGGCGACCGGCGGCGCGCCCGGGTGTCCACGCGGTGGGCGCCGCTGGTGAGGACGAGCAGCGGGTCGTCGTCGACGGAGAAGACCAGGCTGTCGGCGATCGCGCCCACCGGGCAGCCGACCTGGGCCGCCGCGGTGGGCGCCGGGCCGCGGAGTCCGACCACTTCGGCGTCGCTGCCGAGTTCCCGCGGGGCCTGACCCTGCGGGCGGTCGCCCCCGCGACGGGGGTCTCTACCGGGATGCCGGCGCATTACTTCCCGACGAATGGGGCCCTGATCACCCACGCCCTGGACCTGCTGGAGAGCCGGACCGCCGGGCACCCGAGCCGCGAACACCGCACCCGGCCACCGATGCCGCTCGACATCCTGCCGCTGACGGCGGGGCACACCGCCAGTGACCGGATCTGGGTGAGTTCCCGGAAGACCTGCCGCTCGCCGACGACGGGCCGGCCACCGAGCAGGCGGACCGGTACACCCGGCTGCGCTCCCCGCTCCGTCCTCACCCGGAAGCCGCGCCCGAGCTGGGCGAACTCTCCGCGCACGCCGGCCCGGAACAACTCGCCGGGGCCGCCGTAGCGTTCACCCACGGCCTCGTCGTGCAGACTCTTCTCGATCCGGGCCGCTTTTCCGAGGACGCCCAAGTCGCCCCGCTGGACGGCTTCTTGGCGTCCCTCGTCGCGTCCTGAACTGCTCCCCTCCAGTAGTACCGCCGTTCGATTCGATCGCTCACGCATATGTGCGAGACCCACGGGCAACCGAAGCGGAAGGCGTAGAGGACAGGTGAAGGACCTCCTCGAAGACTCCCGTTCAGGGGAGGGGATCGTGGACAGAACAGACAGCAAGAGCGAGAAGAGCGGTCAGGATTCGGACGAGCGCATGGACCTGCCGACCGTGATGCGGCAGGCGGGCGCACAGCTCGCCGGGCTGCTCCAGCGTCAGGTGAGCGCGGTCTCGGCCGTGAAGGCCACCGACGACGGCTGGATGGCGGACGTCGAGGTCGTCGAGGTCGAGAAGGTGCCGGACACGATGAGTGTCATGGCGTCCTACCGCGTCGAACTCGACAAGCAGGGGCGGCTCATGGCCTACGAGCGCGTACGCCGGTACGCCCGGGGTCAGATCGACCGCCGCTGAATCAGAGGGCGGCCGCAGCGAATCGAGCCGCGCGACGCCCTGAACGGATCAACGGAAAGAAGTCAGCATGGCACTCGTACAGCAGTCCAGCACCCAGTCCGGCGGAAGCGGCGGCGGTGGAGGCAATCTCTACGACGTCCTCGAACTCATCCTGGACCGAGGGCTCGTGATCGACGCGTTCGTGCGCGTCTCCCTCGTCGGCATCGAGATACTCAAGATCGACGTCCGGGTGGTCGTCGCCAGCGTCGACACCTACCTGCGCTTCGCCGAGGCGTGCAACCGCCTCGACCTGGAGGCCGGCCGCAAGGCGCCGAGCCAGCTCACCGACCTCGTCGGCGACATGACGGAGAGCGGGGCGAAAGGAAAGTCGAAAGGAGCACTGACCGGAGCCGTCGAGGCGTTCACCGAGTCGCTCGGGAGCAAGCGCGACGACTCCGAGGAGGAGGAGCCGCAGCCCCGTAAGCGCGCGGCGCGCAAGTCCACGTCCAGCCGCCAGTCCAGCCAGAACCGCGGGGAGTAATCCGTGCCCACTTACGTCTACGGCATCACCGGAGCCGACCATCCGCTGCACCTCGAGGAGGTCTTCGGCGTCGGCGAGACCCCGGCACCGCTGCGCACCGTCCGCACCGGCGACCTCACCGCCGTCGTCAGCGACGCGCCGGAGGGGCTGCGGGCCAAGCGCCGCGATGTGCAGGCCCACCAGCGCGTGCTGGAGGTCCTGATGGGCGACGGCGCCACCCTCCCCATGCGCTTCGGACTGCTCGCCCCCGACGACGAGCAGGTGGCGAGCGCGCTCGACGCCGAGAGCGACCGCTACCGCGCCCGCCTCGAGGAGCTGGACGGCCACGTCGAGTACCACCTCAAGGTCTCCCGCGACGAGGACGACCTGCTGCGCGAGATCGTGGCCGAGTCCGAGCAGGTCCGTGCGCTGCGCGAGCGCACTCGCGACCAGTCCGGCGCGCACGACGAGCGGGTCGCGCTCGGTGAGCTGATCTCCCACGAGGTGTCCGCCCGCAGCAGCGCGGAGGCCGAGGACCTCTCCCAGCGGCTCGCGCCCGCGGCGACCCGTCTCTCGGCGGGCGAGCCCAGCTCGACGCACTTCCTGAACGTGTCCTTCCTCGTCCCCGAGGACGGGGTGGAGAGCTTCGTCCAGGCCGTGGAGCGCGAGTCGGACCAGCGCGGGGACGCGTACACCTTCACCCTCACCGGGCCGCTGCCGCCGTACAGCTTCGTCTGATCGCACTCGCCCGGCCGACGACGGAAGGGAGCGCCGGAATGGGACTCATCACCGGCATCGTGACCTTTCCCCTCGCCCCCGTGCGCGGCTCGCTCTGGGTCATCGACCAGGTGCTGACCGCCGCGGAGGAGGAGTACTACGACCCGGAACCCGTCCGGCGCGAACTGGCCGAACTGGAACGGGCGTTGACCAGCGGCCAGATCTCCGACGAGGAGTACGACCGCCGCGAGGACGAACTGCTCGACAGGCTGGACGAGATCGACGCCCACCGGCGAGGGAACGGAGGAAGTCGCTGACCAGACCGCGCACACCACGACCCGCAGAGACTGAGGTGCTCAACGAATGACCAAGAACGCCAAGATAGCCGCCGCCCTGGTGGGCGGATACGTACTGGGGCGGACCAAGAAGGCCAAGATGGCCATCGGCCTGGGCATGTTCCTGGCCGGCAAGAAGCTCGACCTCGATCCGCGCCGCATCGGCACGCTGCTCGCCGAGTCGCCCGCCCTCGCCGGTCTCAACGCCCAGGTCCGCAAGGAGCTGGTGGAGACCACGAAGGCCGCGGCCACCGAGGCCCTGACCAAGCGCGCCACCGGCCTGGCCGACTCGCTCGCCGACTCCATCTCCCAGCGCACCAAGGCGCTGGACGGCCCGCAGGGCGACGAGGCCGAGGACGAGGAAGGCGACGAGGAGGAGAAGCCCGCCCGGCAGCAGCGCTCCTCCGCCTCTGGGGGCACGCGCCGCAAGACCGCGGCTGCCCGTAAGAGCACCGGCGCCGCGAAGTCGGCCGCCTCCCGCAGCGGAGCCTCCCGCGCCGGCGGGGCCGCCAAGAAGCGGGCCTCCTCCGCCACGCGCAAGAGCGGCGGTAACGGCAATGGCTGATTCCGCGCTGAGCAGGGCCAAGGACGAGGTCGTCCACAACGAGTCGACCGACCGGCTGAAGGAGGCGCTGGGCAACTATCTGCGCGCCCGCGCCGAGCACACCGTCAGCCAGCTCGGTCACAAGCTCGGCGAGAGCGTCACCAAGCTCGGCACGCCGGGCGAGGGCGGCCCGCTCAAGAGCCTCGCCAAGGGCGGGCAGGCGCTCGCCGACGGCAAGTCACCCGCCCAGGCGGCCATGTCGGCGGGCGTCTCCCACCTGAAGGACACCGTGAAGGACAAGGTCAAGGGTCTGTTCGGCAAGGGGCGCAAGTCCGGCGGCGGCAAGTCCAAGAGCGTGACCATCGTCGAGGACATCGAAGTCGGCGTGCCGGTGCGCGAGGCGTACGACCAGTGGACCCAGTTCCAGGAGTTCTCCACCTTCGCCAAGGGCGTGGTGAGCGTGGAGAAGGCGGACGACACCACCAGCAACTGGAAGGTGAAGGTCGCCAAGTCCACCCGCAGCTGGAAGGCGAACGTCACCGAGCAGGTGCCGGACGAGCGGATCACCTGGACGACGGAAGGCGCCAAGGGCACCGTCAAGGGTGTCGTCACCTTCCACGCGATCACCGACAACCTCACCAAGGTGCTGCTGGTCCTGGAGTACTTCCCCAAGGGGCTGTTCGAGAAGACGGGCAACATCTGGCGCGCCCAGGGCCGCCGGGCCCGGCTCGACCTCAAGCTCTACCGCAAGTTCATCATGATGCGCGGTGAGGCCACCGACGGCTGGCGCGGCGAGATCCGCGACGGTGAGGTGGTCGTCAGCCACGAGGACGCCATCGAGCAGGAAGAGGCGGAACAGGGCGAGGAGCAGGACGAGCCGCGCGCCGAGGAAGAGGCCGACGCGGGCGAGCCCGCCGACGCGGCCGACGCCGACGCCGACGAGGACGACCTCAAGGACGACGAGTTCACCGACGAGGCCGTCGAGGACGAAGAGCCCGCCGAGGACGGCGAGGAGGAGTACCTCGACGAGGCCGACGACGACATCGAGCCCGAGGACGCCGAGGAGTACGAGGCCGAGGCCGACGAGCCGGAGGACGAGGAGTCCTACGACGAGGCCGAGGAAGAGCCCGAGGCGGACGAGGAGACGGCTCCCCGGTCCTCCCGGCGCCGGCGCACCGCCGACGCGAGCGCCTGATCCGGGAACCAGCCGAAAGACAGGGTTGAGAACGTGTCCGATTCACTCGCCGGTCGAATGCCGGGCCCTCCGCGCTCCGCGCCGTCCTACGCGGGGCAGGGAAGCGGCGCCAATCTGGCCGACATTCTGGAGAGGGTCCTCGACAAGGGAATTGTGATCGCGGGGGACATCCAGATCAATCTGCTCGACATAGAGTTGCTGACCATCAAGCTCCGCCTGCTCGTCGCATCCGTCGACAAGGCGAAGGAAATGGGCATCGACTGGTGGGAGCACGATCCCTCGCTCTCCTCCCGCGCGCAGCCGTCCGCCACCGCTCCCGCCGCGTCCGACCCGGCGCTGAGCGAGGAGAACGAGCGGCTGCGGGCCGAGATCGCCCGACTGCGCGCCGCCGCCGAGCTGCCCGCAGGCCAGGAGGCCGATGCGGCCGCCCGGCCGGAGCCCGCGGAACGGGAGACCGGCCGTGAGTGAAACGGAGATGGAGTACGTGTACGCCGTCGGCCTCGGGGACCTGGCCCTCGACGGGACGGCCCCGCTCACCGGGGTCGACGGCGCCGCCGTACGCACGGTCGGCGGTGGACGGGGGCTCACCGCCCTGGTGTCCGCCGTCCCCGCCGACCGGTTCGCCGAGGAGCACCTCGCGCCCCAACTCGAGGACCTGGAAAGGCTGGAGGCGATCGCGCGGGCCCACCACGCCGTGGTGGACGCCGCCTTCGCCACCGCCACGGTCCTCCCGATGCGCCTGGCCACGGTCTACCGCGACCGGACGCGCGTCGCCGCCATGCTCGACGAGCAGCACGCCTATTTCGAGGACCTGCTGCGCACCCTGGACGGCCATGTCGAACTAGGGCTGAAGGTGTACGCCGAGCCGCGCGCCGCCGCGCCCGCCGAGCAGCCCGAGCCGGCGGGCGCGAGCCCCGGCCGTGCGTATCTGCAGCGCCGCCGCGCCGAACGCCGCCGCGCCCAGGACACCTACGGCGCCGCCCGCGACACGGCGGAGCAGGCGGCCCAGGTGGCGTCCGCGCTTGCCTCCGCCCGTGCCGTCCACCGCCCCCAGCAGGGCGAATGGTCGGCCGGCCGGGGGGAGAACGTGGCAAACGAGGCGTATCTCGTGCCCCGGCAGGACGTGGACCGGTTCCGGACCGAGCTGGGCGCGCTCGCCTCGGACCTCCCCGGTGTCACCATCGAGGTGACCGGCCCCTGGGCGCCGTACTCCTTCGCGGGCGGGGTCGCGAGTTGAGCATGCGGCCCGCGAACGGACAGGGCGCCGAGCCGGTCGGCCAGCCGCCCGTCGCCCTGATCGACCTGCTGGACCGGCTGCTGAACGGCGGGGCGGTGCTCACCGGCGACATCGTGCTGAGCATCGCCGACGTCGACCTGGTGCACATCAACCTGCGCGCCGTCATCCGCTCGATCACGGGGGACGCGCCGGGGCCCGCCATCATCCCGCCGCGTGCCGCACCGAGCAGGCCTGAGGAGATCTGACGATGCCGGAAACACCCGCACCCGCGAACGCGCTGGCCGCCCACATGCGCACGGACCCCGACACGGTGGAACGGGATCTGATGAAGCTGGTGCTCACCATTGTCGAATTGCTGCGCCAGCTCATGGAGCGCACGGCCATTCACCGGGTGGACCAGGGAGATCTCGACGACGACCAGGAGGAACGCATCGGTATGACGCTGATGATTCTCCAGGAACGCATGGAAGAACTGTGTGAGCGATACAACTTGACAATGGACGAACTGAACCTGGATCTCGGCCCGTTGGGATCGTTGCTCCCCCGGGACCTGTGAATTCGGAAAACCTGTTTTGGCGCCGGGGGAAAGGACATTAGGGCACTATGACTGACGACAAAAAGAACACCAGGAGCACCACCGCGGCGAGTGCCAAGAAGGCCGCCTCCTCCCGCACCGCCACGGCGCGGTCGACGGCCGGCAACGCCAAGGAGCAGGCGCAGGAGGCCAAGAAGTCGACGGTCTCCACCGCCCAGTCGGTCGGTGACACCACCCAGCGCGTGAGCCGTGCGGCCGTCGCCGGTCTGCAGACCGGC
>NZ_MUNH01000533.1:0-785 GCF_002154615.1 Streptomyces recifensis | reverse complement strand
GTCCGCGACCACGCCCCACAGGATCGAACCGGCGACGAAGATGCCGCCGTACGCCGCGAGGATGCGGCCGAAGTGGGCGTCCGGCTGGAAGGTGGCTACGAACCCGTACGCGCCCAGTGCCAGCACCCCGCCGGTCATCCACACCCAGCCCCGGTGCTCGCGTACGCCCTGCCAGACCAGCCACGCGCCGCCGATCTCGAAGAGGGCGGCGACGACGAACAGGGCGGCGGAGCGCAGGATCAGCATGGGGGAAGCCTGGCACGCGCCCCCCGTTCACCTGTTGGAGGGCGCCTGCGGTCCGGCTCGCGTGGCATACATCGGGTGGGCGGAACGGTGACGGGAACGGGAGTGGTCGGCGTGCGCGTACGGACGAGGGCATGGCTGCTGCTGTTCGCCTGCGCGGGCGGGGTCCTGTGGGCCGGGGGTCCGGCCCGGGCGACGGACCGGTCCGGCTCCGCCTCCCCGGCATCTGGCCCCGGTCCGGCGGCCGCACCCGGCGTCGGTTCCGCGGCCGTCTCCCCGCCGCACACCCGCCCGGTGCAGGCCCCCACTCCCGTTCCCGTCACCGTTCCGCCCACCCGATGTATGCCACGCGAGCCGGACCGCAGGCGCCCTCCAACAGGTGAACGGGGGGCGCGTGCCAGGCTTCCCCCATGCTGATCCTGCGCCCCGCCGCCCTGTTCGTCGTCGCCGCCCTCTTCGAGATCGGCGGCGCGTGGCTGGGCTGGCAGGGCGTACGCGAGCACCGGGGCTGGGTGTGGATGACTTGGCTCTGATACACATCT
>NZ_MUNH01000532.1:0-6727 GCF_002154615.1 Streptomyces recifensis | reverse complement strand
TCGCCGCGACCGCCGTCGCCGGTACCGGCAAGGTGATCCAGGCGGAGGGGCTGCTGCTGCGCGCGGTGGAACGGGTCGCCCCTGCGGCCGGGAGCCCGGCGCCGCCCGGCCTGTGCACGCTCGCCCTGCTGTCCGCCGACGGGGACGACGAGGGGCCGGTGCTGCTGCCCGACGACGAGGAGGTAAGGCGGGCCGGGGCGCGGTCGCGGGTGATGCTGGAGCGGTTCTCGGCGGCGGAGGGCGCGGCGCCGGGGAACGGGCTCGGCGTGGGCGGTGTCCCGCCGCTCTCCTCCCTGTTCTCCAAGCAGTTGAGGTGGTCGCTGGCGGTACTGGCGGGCTGCGTGATCGCGCTCGCGGTGGCCCTGTCGATCGTGACCGGCATCCATCCGGTGCGGGCCTTCTACTTCACCCTGCTGGACCTGTTCGCCATCGACGACCCCGCGCTGGGGCAGCCGTTGGGACGCCAGATCCTCCAACTCCTCTCCGGCCTCGTCGGGTTGCTGCTGCTTCCGGTGCTGCTGGCCGCCGTACTGGAGGGGCTGGGCACCTTCCGTACGCAGTCCGCGCTGCGCAAGCCTCCGCGCGGACTGGGCGGACACGTGGTCCTGCTGGGGCTGGGGAAGATCGGCACGCGGGTGCTGATCCGGCTGCGCGAGCTGCACGTGCCGGTGGTGTGCGTGGAGGGCAACCCGGAGGCGCGCGGGCTGGCGGTGGCGCGGCGGCTGCGGGTGCCGGTGGTGATAGGGGACGTCACGCAGGAGGGCGTACTGGAGGCGGCCAAGATCCACCGGGCGCACGCCCTCCTCGCGGTGACCAGCGCGGACACCACCAACCTGGAGGCCGTGCTGTACGCGCGGGGCGTCCGCCCCGACCTCCGCGTGGTACTGCGCCTGTACGACGACGACTTCGCCACCGCCGTGTACCGCACCCTGCGCGTCGCCCACCCGTTGGCCACCACCCGGAGCCGCAGCGTCTCCCACCTCTCGGCCCCCGCCTTCGCCGGAGCCATGCTGGGCCGCCGCGTCCTGGGCGCGGTCCCGGTGGAACGCCGGGTACTCGTCTTCGCGTCGGTCGATGTCGCCAACCGCCCCCAACTGGAGGGCCGCACCCTGGCGTCCGCCTTCGAACCCGGCGTCTGGCGCGCCCTCGCCGTCGAGAACGCCCCCGACACCCCACCCGGCCACCTCCTCACGAAGGACGACCGGGTGGTGATCGCGGCGACGCGCCGGGGGCTGGCGGAGTTCGGCTGAACCGTCCCGGTGGAGGCAGCGGTTGCCCGGCGGGTCTGTCCCGCCCGGCGGCACAGGGCCGGTCCGCCGGCCCCCGCGCCTCGCGGCGCCCTGGCGGGCGGCGGGACACCGACCGCGCGCTGCCTTGGCCGCTCCCGACCGGGTGATCGCCCCCCGCCGGGACCTGGCGGGACCCGGCCGGGGAGCGCTACTCCTCCGAGCCCCCCAGGTGCCGCCGGGCGAAGTCCATCTCGAGGCGGACCTGCTTGATGCGTTCGTCCACCACCAGGGAGCCGTGGCCCGCGTCGTAGCGGTAGACCTCGTGGGGGGCGCCGCGGTCGCGGAGGCGGGTGACGTAGTTGTCGATCTGGCGGATGGGGCAGCGGGGGTCGTTGACGCCGGCGGAGATGTAGACGGGGGCCTTGACCTGGTCGACGTAGGTCAGCGGGGAGGACGCGGCGAAGCGGTCCGGGACCTCCTCCGGGGTGCCGCCCAGGAGGGTGCGGTCCATGGCCTTCAGCGCCTCCATCTCGTCGTGGTAGGCGGTGACGTAGTCCGCGACCGGCACCACGGCGATGCCCACCGTCCACGCCTCCGGCTGGGTGCCGATGCCGAGGAGGGTGAGGTAGCCGCCCCAGGAGCCCCCGGTGAGGACGAGGCGCTCGGGGTCGGCGAGGCCGGAGGAGACGGCCCACTCGCGCACCGCGGCCACGTCCTCCAGCTCGATCAGCCCGACCCGGTGCTTGAGGGCGTCGGTCCAGGCGCGCCCGTACCCGGTGGACCCGCGGTAGTTGACGCGGACCACGGCGTACCCCTGGTCCACCCAGGCCGCCGGGCCCGCGGCGAAGGAGTCGCTGTCGTGCCAGGTGGGACCGCCGTGCAGGTCGAACACGGTCGGGAGGGGGCCGGTGGCCCAGGCGGGCTTCTGGACGAGGGCGTGGATACGGCCGCCGGGGCCGTCCACCCACACGTCCTCCACCGCGACCGAGGGCGGGCTCTTCAGGCCGGGCGGGTCGAGCACGACCTCACCCTTCGTGGAGCGGACCACCGGCGGCTCCGCGGCCGAGGACCACAGGTACTCCACGCTGCCGTCGGGGCGGGCGGTCGCCCCGGAGACGGTGCCGGGCGGGGTGGGGATACGGTCCAGCTCGCGGGTGGCGAGGTCGTAGCGGAACAGCTCGCTGCGGGCCTCGAAGCCGTGCGCGATCAGCAGGGCGGAGCCGTCCGGGTACCACTCGGCGGCCACGTCGCCGGGCAGGTCCAGCGGTAGGTCCGTCTCCGCGCCGCTCGCCACGTCCCAGACCAGCGGCTCCCAGCGGCCCCGGCGCTGGTGGCCGATGAGGAGGCGGGTGTCGCCGTCGACGGGGGCGAACCCCAGCACCTCCAGGCCCAGCTCCTCGGTGCCGCCACGGGTGTCGTCCAGGTCGGCGACGGCCGTGCCGTCCGGGCGCAGCACGCGCAGGGCGCTGTGCATGGCGTCGCCGTGCTCGGTGTGCTCGATCGCGATCAGCGTGCCGTCGTGCGAGAGGTCGCCGACGCCGGCGGACTCGCGGTGCCGGTAGATCTCCACCGGCGCCTCACCGGCGCGCGCGAGGTGGATCGTCGTACCGTCCTCGTCGGTGGACCGGCCGACCACGGCCGTCCGCCCGTCCCGGCCCAGGGCGAGCCCGGCCGGGTAGGAGGGCGCGAGGCCCGGTACGGCCGTCTCGTCGGGGCCGCCCCCGAAGGGCTGGCGGCGCCAGACCCCGAACTCGTCCCCGTCCTTGTCGTCGAACCACCAGATCCACTCGCCGTCCGGCGAGAGCACGCCGTCCGTCGTGCCGTTCGGCCGGTCCGTCGCCTGCCGCTGCGCACCGCTCGCACGGTCCCACGCGTACAGCTCGTACGTGCCGGTCGCGTTCGACACGAACAGCGAGCGGTCGGGCGCGTCCTCGGCCCAGTCCGGCAGCGAGACCCTCGGCGCACGGAACCGCTTCTCCCAGTCGGGCATCTCCACAGCTTCGTCAGCTTTGTCCATGCCCCCTAGGATCACCCGTCCGACGCCCTCCGGGACACCCCTGAGCTGGGCAACGAGGTCCCGGGCCCGGCCGGGTCCGGGCCCGGAGTGAAGGTGACAAAGGGGGCGCCGTACCTTTGGAGCGTGTACCGGTTTCTGCTGACACCCCGCTGGTGGGGCATCAACGTCTTCGTGCTGCTCGCCATCCCGTTCTGCGTGTTCATGGGGTCGTGGCAGCTCAGCCGGTTCGAGGGGCGGGTGCAGGATCATCGCACCGCCACCGAACAGGCGGCGGACTCCCGCCACGAGCAGGCGGTACCGCTCGCCCGGATGCTGCCCGTGGACAAGGCCACCTCGGGACGGCGGGTCGTGGTCAGCGGCGAGTACGGCAGGCAGCTGCTCTCGCCCGGCCGTGAGCTGGACGGCAGGACCGGCTTCTACGTCGTGACCCTGCTGCGCACCCCGTCCGGCGAGTCCCTCCCCGTGGTCCGGGGCTGGCTGCCCGGTGCGGCCGACCCGGCGAAGGCGCCGAAGCCCCCGGCCGGCGAGGTCACCGTGACCGGCGCGCTCCAGGCACCCGAGTCACCGGGCAGCAACGGCGTCCCCGCGACCGGCGGACTGCCCGCCGGGCAGACCAACGCCATCGCCCCGGCCTCGCTGGTCAACCTGGTGCCGGACAAGCTGTACGCGGCCTGGGTGACCCTCGACCGGGGTGATGCCGGGATGAAGGCGGTGCCCGCCACCGCGCCCGTCGGGACGGGGCTGGACCTGAAGGCGTTCCAGAACCTCGGCTACACCGGCGAGTGGTTCGTCTTCGCCGGCTTCGTGGTCTTCATGTGGTTCCGCCTGGTGCGCCGCGAGGCCGAGGCCCTCCGCGACGCCGAGCTGGGCCTGGTGACGGACGGCGCCGACGCCCCCGAGGACGCCGGCACCCCCACCGCTGTCTAACTCTCGGACTGCATGCCGGTGTAGTACACCGTCCCCGCGCACGCGTTCGGCACCGCGGCCGTCGCCGCCGCGCCGGCGGCCGCGCTGTACGTGACCTGCACGCTGCCGTCGGCCGGGCCGTCGACCGTGACGAGCTGCGGGGCCGCGCCGACCGTGCCGCCGGTGTCCGTGGTGCCGGCCGTCGTGCCCGTGTCCCCGCTGGGCGAGGGGTCGGGCGAGGGCCCGCCGGTGGCCGAGCCGCCGGTGGTGCTGTCGCCGCCGCCCGGGACAGGGCAGGTCTCGGAGGGCACGAAGGCGAACTTCTCGGCGTACGCGCCGCCCGGCCGCAGCACCAGCGAGGACACTGCCAGCGACGGATCGGGCAGCCCGCTCGCCGCGTCGCCGGACACATGCGCGACCACGCTCAGCTTGGCCTGGTCGGCCGCGCCCACCGCCACCGCGCCGACCTGACCCGCACCGGTGACCGTGCAGGCGGTGCCGGAGACGTTGGCGACGCGGAAGGTGCCGTAGACCACGCCGGCGGAGTCGGGCCCGCTCGCGCTGCCCGTGACACCCAGCTGGGCCGGGGTGCAGCTCGCGCTGCCGGAGGCGAGGCTCGCCGAGGGGTCGGCGGCGCCGGGCGCGCCGGACTCGCCGCCGCCCTTCCTGCCGGGCTCGTCCTTCCGACCGCCGTCCTTGCCGGTGCTGGGCGTCTCGCCCGTGGTGCCGCGGGTGTCGCCGGTGGCGCCGTCGGAGGTGCGGCCCTTGCCCTCGGTGCCCTGCGTCGACTCGGACTGGCCGGCCATCGCGGTGTTGGGGTCGGTGCCGCCGGTGTTGGAGACGTGCACCAGGGCCGGGATCGCGGTGCCGAGCAGCAGGGCCGCCGCCGCCATCCCGACCGCCGCGTGCCGCTTGCGGGCCCGGCGCGCGGGAACGGCCCGCCGCAGATGCTCCAGCGAGCCGGTACGGGGCTCCACGTCCTCCACGGCGGAGTGCAGCAGCCGCCGCAGCGCCTGCTCGTCCGCGCCGAGCCCGTCGTCCAGGCCGTCGGCCTCGATGCCCCGGCCGCCCCTTGCGGAGCCGGACGACGACGTGCCGCTCAGCTCCAGGAGCCGTTCGAGTCCGTCGAGTCCGTCGAGCTTGCGTGTCTCCGCGTCGGCGGAGGCGTCCGGACGGGCGGACTCCTCCCCGCGGCTGCCGTCGTTCACAGTTTCGTTCCCAGCGTGCGTCGGCTTGTCGTGTCGGTCGGCCCCCGTGGTCGACTCGTCGGCCGGCTCGTCCCGCTCGCTCATGTCTTGGCCCCCATGGACACCCGCAGCGCGGCGATGCCCCGTGAGCCGTACGCCTTCACCGAGCCCAGCGAGATGCCGAGCGTCTCGGCGACCTGGGCCTCCGTCATGTCCGCGAAGTAACGCAGCACCAGCACCTCGCGCTGGCGGCGCTGAAGGCCCTTCATGGCCTTGATGAGCGAGTCCCGTTCGAGCTGGTCGTACGCCCCCTCCTCCGCGCTCGCCATGTCCGGCATCGGCTTGGAGAGCAGCTTCAGGCCGAGGATGCGGCGGCGCAGCGCGGACCGGGAGAGGTTGACGACCGTCTGGCGCAGGTAGGCCAGGGTCTTCTCCTTGTCCCGGACGCGTTTGCGGGCCGAGTGGACACGGATGAACGCCTCCTGCACGACGTCCTCGCACGAGGCGGTGTCGTCCAGGAGCAGGGCCGCGAGACCGAGCAGGGAGCGGTAGTGCGCCCGGTAGGTCTCGGTGAGGTGGTCGACGGTCGTGCCGGCGGCCGCGGCGGCCGCGGTGTCGTCGGCGCCGTCGCGCTGGCCGGGTATGCGGGTGGGGCGCGCGGCGGGCATGGGCGCGATCACCGGCATGCCGCCGGGCACACGCGGACGGAGTGCCGCACGGGGCGGCCGGAGCGCCGCCGCGCCGCGGGCTGCTGGGGATACGCCCGGCTCGAAGAGAGTCGGTGCGAGTTCGAGTACCTCTGCCACGCCAGTTGGACACGCGTACCCCCGACAGGGTTGTACGTGCCGGGCGTCACATTCACGACGACCGACAGTTCCTCAAGTGCCGCCATGCGTCCCGCTCTTCCCCTACGCCTAGTTGAAAGGGCGTCACCACGCCCCACCGCGACGCCCCGCGCCCGGAACCCACGTCCCGCCGCACCAGGGTGAGGGCAAAGACGCTCCCGGTGCTCGCGCGGTTGCGGAGGACTGGGAGGGAAATCCTCTGTCGTGACGAAGGCCGGGTACAAGTGGTTTGGACCATGGTTCCGGCCACATTCCCGAGGAGAATCCCATGAAAAGCACGGGTTCTCACATCATTTCAGCGGCCACCAGCTCGGCGATCTGGGCGGTGTTGAGGGCGGCGCCCTTGCGCAGGTTGTCTCCGCAGACGAAGAGTTCGAGCGCGGTGGGGTCGTCCAGCGCCCGGCGCACCCGGCCCACCCAGGTGGGATCGGTGCCCACGACGTCGGCCGGGGTGGGGTACTCCCCGGCGGCCGGGTCGTCGCACAGGACCACGCCGGGGGCGGTGGCGAGGATCTCGCGGGCCCCGTCCACGGTGACCTCGTC
>NZ_MUNH01000531.1:0-3908 GCF_002154615.1 Streptomyces recifensis | reverse complement strand
CTCGGCGCCGCCGCTCCCCGACCCGCACCGGCCTGGTCCTCGGCTGCCTCCTCACCGCCGCACTCCTCCTCTACTGGGTCCCCGCGCTGCGCCTGACCGACGCCGACCTGGACCGGATGGGCGGCCTCGGCCTCGTCTCGGTGCTGCCGCTGCCGACGCTGGCCGGTGCCGCACTGCTGGTCACGGTGTTCGCCGCGCTGCTCAGGCTGCGCCGGGAGCACCGGGCGCTGCTGCTGCTCACCCTGGTGGCGACGGTGTTCTCGCTGCACGCGCTGCCCGCCGTGATCGAGAGCGCACCCCGGTTCCCCACCGCCTGGCAGCACCTGGGCTTTTTGGACCACATCGACCGCACCGGTGCGACCGTGCCCGACCTCGACGCCCGCTGGAGCTGGCCGGGCTTCTTCGCGGTCACCGCGTTCGTCGGCCAGGCGTGCGGGGTGTCGGACTTCACCGTGGTGATCCGCTGGTGGCCGACGGCGATGCAACTCGCCTATCTGGCGCCGATGTTTCTGCTCACCCGGTCGCTCCGGGCGAGCTGGCGGGCCCGGTGGGCCGGGGTGTGGCTGTTCGCGCTGAGCGGCTGGGTCGGGCAGGACTACTTCTCCCCCCAGGGCTTCACCTATCTGCTGTACCTGGTGTTCGTGGCGATCCTGCTGGTGTGGTTCCGGGCCCCGCACATGATCTGGTCGCGGTTCCGGCCCGGCGAGGCCGAGGTGGAGCCCGCCGACCGGCCCCGGCGGGTGGTGCTGCTGCTGGTGCTGATCGCCCTGTTCCTGGCCTGCGTCCCGGCCCACCAGCTCACCCCCTTCGTGATGCTCGGGGTGCTCGCGGCCCTGGTGCTGCTGCGCCGGTGCGAACTGCGCGGGCTGCCCCTGCTGTTCGCGGTGGTGGTGGCGGTGTGGGTGGGCTTCATGGCGGAGCCGTACTGGTCGGGGCACTTCGACGAGCTGTTCGGCGGCCTCGGCGGCGTCGGCGGCAATGTGTCGACCTCGGTCTCCGGCCGTATCGAGGGCGGGAGTTCGACCCACAAGCTGGTGCTGTACGCGCGGGTGCTGCTGGCCGGCTCGGTGCTGGCGCTGGCCTGCTGGGGCTGGTGGCGGCGGCGCGGGCACGGCTACCGCGAACGCTCCCTGCCGGTCCTCGCGTTCGTACCGTTCCTCGGCTTCGGCATGCAGTCCTACGGCGGTGAGATGGCGCTGCGCGTCTTCATGTTCGCGCTGCCGGGCGCGGCCCTGCTGGGGGCGCTCGCACTGTTCCCGCGTACCCGTGCGGACGAGCGGCGGCGGATGAGCCTGGGCGCACCGGCCGCGCTGCTCGCGGGTCTGCTGCTGATCGGCGGCTTCCTGGTGGCCCGCTGGGGCAACGAGCCGTTCGAGCGGACCCGGCCCGGCGAGGTCGCGGCGATGGACTGGGTGTACGCCCACGACGAGCCGACCGTACGGCTGCTGTGGCTGACCACCGACACGGTCAACGACGTGACTCCGGCGCTGGCCTGGGGCGCGCGGGACATGGAGCGGGTGACCTACGTGCCGACGCTCGCCCCTCCCGACCCGGTGCTGGTGTCCGGGCTGGTGAAGTCGCTGAAGGACGCGGGCCCCCACTCGTATCTGATCGTCAACGAGAGCCAGGTCCGCTATCTGGAGCTGGACGCGGGCTACCCGGCGTCCTGGGAGTCCCGGCTGACCCGGACGCTGGACGGCCGTGCCGAGCTGTCCAAGGTGCTGGTGAACGGGGACGCGACCGTGTACGCGCTGCGCGGCGGCGGATCGGCGGCGGTGCCCGAGCCGGACCCCGGTCCGATCGGGCCGCAGATCACCTGGACACCGTGGTCGGTGGTGGGCGCGCTCGCCGCCGGGGTGCTGATCCTGCTGCTGGCCGGGCGCGAGGTGCTCCGGGTGGGGGGCCGGCCGAGCGTGGGACGGCTGCGGCGGTCGCAGAGCACGTTCTGGTTCGCGCTGCCGCTGCTGGCGGTGGTGCTGGCCTCGCTGGTGCAGCGGTTCCTCACGCTCAGCTGAGGGGGGTGAAGTGGCTCAGCGGTCGAGCCACTTCACCTCGTAGCCACGCATCCGGAACCGCTTGCCGTCGACGAGGGCGCTGACCGGGCGGTCCAGGGTGTTCACCACCAGGACGATGTCCCGGCTCGCCAGGACGCGGAGGTTGGGGCGGTCGTCCGCGGCGACGGACACCTCCGCGTGCCGGGTGCCGGGCGGGAATGCCTTGCCGAAGCGGGAGACCAGGCCGTACATGGGCAGTTCGCGGCCGCCGCCGCTGTCGCCGGTCGGGGTCCACAGGCAGCCGGGGCAGTCGGCGCCGCTCTTCCTCTCCGGGTTCCAGTAGAAGCCGGATTCTGCGCCGCCCCGGGCCATGGCGATCAGCCCCGCGGCGTGCACGGCGATCCGGCGGTCCTCGGACCAGCCCGCGCGCCGGTCCTGGGAGTCGGCGGGCTCCACGTAGTACTCGGCCCACCACAGCGGGAGGCCGTGGGTGCGCTCGCGCACCCACTCCCCCACGGCCGTGAACTTGGCGGTGGCGGCGAACTCGTCGGGGAGCAGCTCGTCGTCGTTGGTGTAGCTGGAGCCGTCGACCACGACGAAGTCGGCGCCGGACTTGTGGGCGTTCCAGTAGTCGAAGGCGTCCAGCACGCGCTGGTCCATCGCGCCCCAGGGCCCGCGCACCCGGGCGGAGGCGTCGGAGGCGCGGGGGTCGACGCTGTCCATGGGCAGGTAGGGACCGCCGACGAGGTTGTCCGGGTCGGCCTTCTTCAGCGCCGCCCGCACCAGGTTGTACAGCTTGGTGTAGCCCTCGTGGTCCCAGCGGCCCTTCGTCTCGTTCCAGAACCCCTTGAACTCGTTCCAGACGACGAAGTGCCGTACGTCGGGGTAGCGGCGGGCGACGGTGGCGGCGAGGTCGGCGAAGTCCTGGTAGTGCTCCGGGGCGGGCGCCCGCTCCAGCGAGTCCTGGCTCCAGTCGGTGGCACCGACACCGGCCTTGCCGCCCTTCATCCAGTCGGGGGCGCAGCACAGGGTGATGACGGGGGTGCCGCCGGAGGCGCGGATGAAGTCGACACGGCGGTCCAGGGCGCCGAAGTCGTAGCGCCCCTTCACCGGTTCGGGATTGTCGGCGCCCCAGCCCATCACGGCCTGGTCCTGCGGGAGTCCGCCGTCGCCCTTGAGCAGCCGGGCCACACGGTCGCTCCCGCCACCCTGGTCGGCGCTGTACTGGGTGTGGGTGAAGCCCCAGCCCACATCAGGGCGTACGGGTCCGGACGGGGCGGCGGGCGTGCCGTGCGGCCGGCCGCCGTCGCGGGTGGTGCCGCTTATGTCGGCGCCGCGTCCGGGGAGGGTGTTCAGGAGGGTCACCAGCAGGGCCAGCGCGGTCACGCACACGCCGAGCAGGGCGGTGAGCCGCCACCTCCGTGCCCCCGTGTACCACCGATGACTGCCCATCAGCTCCACAGTAACGGCCGAAACCCGGCGTCGGGCGTGAGTTGGGAACACCTGGGGACAAGCGGCGGAATTGCCGTGCGCGCGGTGCGCCGGTGCCCGATCATGGCGGCATGTCTGTGAACCCGCGGAACCCGCACGACGCGCTGCCGATCCGGCTGAACGTCGACGACTCCGACTCGCCCTCCGACGTCGTCGACGCGCTGTTCCTCGGCCGTTTCGCCACGGGTGAGCAGCCGTACGCGCACGCGGCCAACATCGACCGGGTCCGCTCCGAGGCGACCCTGCTGCCCGACGGCGCCCGGGTGCTGCGGGTGGCGCGGGACGAGGACCGCAGCGCGACCCTCGCGGAGGGCGACGGCTGGACCCTGCTGGTCTCCCGCTGGAACCGGGGCGCGGACGTCACGGTGACCGCGACCACGGCCGAGCTGGCCAAGGAGGTCCTGGGGCGGGCCACCGACGGCG
>NZ_MUNH01000530.1:0-15362 GCF_002154615.1 Streptomyces recifensis | reverse complement strand
AAGCCCGAGCCCGCGCCGACGGTGACCAAGACGGTCAAGGTCAAGGTCCGGGTGACGGTCACCGCGCACGCGGCCGCGGCGGGCTCGGGAGGCTCGACGTCGGGCGGTTCGTCGTCCGGCGGGGGTTACGGCTCGTCAGGGGGCGGGTCCGGCTCGTCCGGCGGCTCGAGTTCGTCCGGAGGGTCCAGCTCGGGGGGTGGCGGGGCGACGGCGCGGTGCAACGACGGGTCGTATTCGTACGCGGCACACCATCAGGGGGCTTGCTCGCATCATGGGGGCGTCGCCGTCTTCTATCGGTAGTCGGACTCCCAAGTCGGGGAGGTCGTGAGTACGCCGGGAGTGCTGTGCATCCTCGCGCCGATCCCAGCGCCGGCTCACTGTGACTCGCACCCGGCAACGCGGACACCGAGACCCCGGCCTCAGCATTGCAACTGGGACGGGGTCTTCGGGTACCTGCTCTGAAGTGCCGCGGCAGCATCCGGTCCTGCGCACACGGCTCCGAAGCCCACGTGAGGGCGAAGGTGGCGGGGTTCTGATCTGTGGCTGGAGTGAGGTTGAAGCGATCCTCGACTCGCGGCCTCGCTCGCTGCTCGGCCGACCGATCGAGGTCATCACGATCCGTGGGCACGTGGGCGCCGGCGGTAGCTGTGGCACCCCCGTCGAGGCAGACGTCGGGGTCGAGTCGGACACGAGCGTGGTGAATTTCAGCTACACGGCCGCCAGTGGCAGCGATCTTTTGCAGTCGAAGCAAATTGACGGCAACCCGCTCAACAAAGGATTCGACGCTTATTCGGATCTGAAGCGTGGGTATTTATGGCCACAAGCGACGTGGTTATTTCCAGCCCGTGCTGCGAGTTGACTCGAGCGACGCGCGAGGTCAGTATGGGGATTGCGGCCGCTTCGTCGGTTGTGCAAATTTCCGGGGCCCAGTTATGCGGACTGTCTTGCAGCGTATGGAGCCCCCTTCCCTGACCTGGGTCGAGTATCCGACAAACGGTAAGAGTGGATCGGATACGTCCCCGCAGAAGGAGGGAAACGATGAGAAAAGGACTTCTGGCGGCCGCGATAACAGCGACGCTGTCCGCAGGTGCAGCCGTCAGCGCTGTTCCCACCGCCCAGGCTGCCACCGCTCCGACGGCGGCCCCTGCGGCGTCATGCCGTCTGCAAGACGGAATGATTCGGGGTAACGGATTTACTCCCAATCAGACATACAACGTCACGGGTAATGGCGCATCCATTTCTCGCGTCGCGGCGGGATCGACGGGCGACGTCCAAATCGGCTTCACCGGCGGTGGTCCGGTCTCTGTAGGACCCGTTCAGTGCGCGTCGTCAGGACCGGCCTCAGGCGCATCGACATCTTCGTCAGCCGCTTCGGCGGCAATCGCAAGAGGGACAGCAGCCGCACAGCAGGCAGCACGCACAGGCGCCTCCCAGCAGCAAGCAGCCGCAATAGGACGACAGGCGGCACAAGCAGAAGCCCAGAGGCTCGGGTTGCCACCCTCCGTGGTGAACCAGATAACCAACAACGTGACAAACACTGTCAACAACACAATAACCGGAAACAACAACACCATCGGTGGCACTCAGATCGGCGGCCAAAACAACACCCAGGGCCCCACGCAGGGAAGCGGCAACAACAACACCCAGGGCCCCACGCAGGGGAGCGGCAGCGGCAACACCCAGGGCAACCCGGGTGGCGGGACGACGACTCCGCCTGGTGGCGGCACGACGACCACTCCGCCTGGTGGTGGTAGTACGACGACGACTCCGCCCGGTGGCGGTACGACGACGACTCCGCCTGGTGGTGGTACGACGACGACTCCGCCCGGTGGCGGTACGACGACGACTCCGCCCGGTGGTGGTACGACCACGACTCCGCCCGGTGGTGGTACGACGACGACTCCGCCCGGTGGTGGTACGACCACGACTCCGCCCGGCGGTGGTACGACCACGACCCCGCCCGGCGGCGGCACCACGACTGCGGGATGACCCCGGCAACCCGTGGCGAATGCGCTCGGCCTACGAGTGAGCCCAAGTCTCGCTGAGTCAGCCAACCTCGGTTGAGCGGAACGCGATCAGATTGGTTCGCACCTCGCGGAGAGAATCTTTGCGAGGTGCGAATCAGGTCTGACGAGCTGCGGACTGCGCGCTCGGCAGATCCGGTCAACACTCTCTGGAGTAGTTCTCCAGCATGCCACATTCAAGAGCCAGGCGGGTGAGGTCGGCCCTGCGTCGAGAGCCATGTTTTCTTCCCAGTCGCTCTAGATGTGTATGAACCGTGTTTTCAGTGATGTTCAGCTTGGTGGCAATCTCGCGATCTGTCGCGCCGCTGGCAATAAGCTGCAAGATCTCTCTCTCGCGGCTAGTGATATGAGGGCGGGCGATAGGCAGGCCCTTGCCCGCGAGGCTGGTGCCGAAGTAGCTTTCTCCTGAGGCAACAACGCGGATGGCCGTCGCGAGTTCCGAGTCGTCCGTATGTCGACTGAGATAGCCGCGGGCGCCGGCCTGGATGCACAGGACGGCGTCGGATTGAGCCTCCGAGGTCGATACCACAACGACGGCATACCCTTGCTGCTGCAACTGGGCTACCTGTTCCGCTGTCGACTGATCGAATACCCGCAGACTGGTGAGCACAATAATTTCTACGTCAGGCGCCTCGCGAAGCAGGTCATCCACACTGTTGACGAAGGTCGTGATGTGCAAATCCGGCTGGATGTCGATTGCCTGCGCGATACCGAGCTGGAGCAACGACCACTCGCAAACAACGGCGATAGACGTCACCGAGGGCCTCATCAGCAGCTCCAACCTAGGCGGGCGATCGCCCACATGACCCAACGAAGTGGACGGTCGGCGCCTCCCACCGTCTGATCCCAGAGTCGTCCCTTCCGGAAGAAGTGGCACCTCTGTTTGCCCCGGATGGGGGAAGACGAGCTGAAGGGGCTCATGATCCTTGACTCTGCCCATGCACAGCGCCAGGAGCGGGTCCTCGCGCAGCAGCGGGCTAGGCAAGCCCCGACCGGTGATCCGCGCCGGGATCACCGGACGATGAAAGGACGCCCCCGCGACCGTTCGGGTCCCCGCGTCTTCGCCGGCGTCACCGCGCCCTGGTTCGGCCCCGTCGCCGAGTTCCAGAAGCGTGGGGCCTTGCACTGCCACGCCGTGGTCCGCCTCGACGGAGCCGACGTTCCCGACACGCCCCGCCGGCCTGGGCCACCGTCGCCGTCCTGGCCGACACGATCCGCGCTGCCGCTGCCCGCGGCCGGGTCCTCAAGCTGGCCTAGAGTCGACTCCTGGGCTACACGTTCGCACCCGCCCCGCGCACGGGGTGTCTTGCCCTACTTCCCCCGAAGGCCCTCCGGTCGGCCGGCCCAGGGATGGGTGTCGCGTCTGCGGCCGAGTGAGTCGGAGGTGTGTCGCCAACGCTGAGAGACAACGAGAGAGGGCGGGAGTCAGTGAGACCGACTCCCGCCCTCTTCTGTTGGCATCCGCCTTGGTCAGCGCTTGATCTCTGCTGATCTTCGGCCAGTGCCGCGGCAGGATTCGAACCTGCACACACGGCTCCGGAGGCCCCTTCGGGAATTGGTGTACGTCCAGGTGACGGGCTTTCAACAGTTCCGAGGAACAAGACTCGTCCACAGATGGTCCACGGACCCGGGCGCCACCTAGCCTCGCGCATGCGACCTGAGTGACCCCGGCCGACCTGCATAGAAGCAGGCCCTGCAAGGACTGTGACGCGGTCCTGGACAACTTGGCTGCGCTGTGTGGAAGCACCGCGGAGCTTCCGTGCTGGAACACAGAGGTGGTGGCGGTATACATGATTGACCGTGTCCAGATCAGGGACGATGTCGGTGATCAGGGCGGACCCAGCTCAGGGTGCCGGTAAACATGATGTCCGAATGCCGGGTGGGGTGGAGCCGAGGTTGGGCAGGGTCCCGGGCGGGACGGCCACCGTGGCGCGTGCCCAGCCGAGGAGTTCGACGGCATGGCTCAGACGGACAGCTCTGCGGGAGCGGGAAGGAGATCAATAAGCGAGTCGTTTGGTTGGGCCGTTTGCCGTTTGCCGTTTGCCGTATTCCGTGGTCCGGGGGAGGGATATCGTTGGCAAGTCGCCCGCACAGGCAATACGACGGCCCGCGTGTGCTCACCCGACTGGACACCCCTGACGTGTACATGCAGGACACGCTCGAAGTAGGTTGACCTGCAGGAGCACCGTGGCCTTCGGGTCGCCACCCTTTGACGAGCAAGGACACCCCCGACTGATGGCAGTGACCCAGCAGGAGATCGAGAACCGGCTGTGGGACGCCGCCGACGAGCTGCGCGTGGCGATGCCCGAAGCGCAATACTCTTCGGTGGTCTTCCCGTTGATGTTCTGGAAGTACCTGTCGGACACCTGGGAGCACAACCACCAGGAGTTCCTGGCCGACAACGAGGGCCTGGACGACCTTTCCGCCGAGGAAGCCCACGAGATCGAGTACCGCGACTACCAGTCGTTCGAGATCCCGTTCATCCACCCTGGCACCGTCCAGGAGCGTCGCGCCTCCTGGTCGTCCATCCTCGCCACCATCACCCAGCCCGGTCTCGGTCAGCGGATCCGCGCCTCCCTGCAGGCCATCGAGGCGGCCAACCCTGACAAGTTCTCGCGCCTGTTCGGGTCCATGACTTGGACCTCGGAAGAGGTGCTGTCGGGGGAGGTGTTGGCGGCGGTCATGCAGGCGATGGACCGCACCCCGCAGATGCACGAGGGCAACATGTCCCACGATGTGCTCGGCGGGGCGTACGAATACCTGCTGAAGCGGTTCTCCGACGGGTCTGGCACCCGCGCCGGCCAGTTCTTCACTCCGCGTGAGGTCGTCGAGCTGCTCGTCGAGGTCCTGGACCCCAAGAGCTTCGAGTCGGTGTACGACCCGGCCTGCGGGTCCGGCGGCATGCTCATCGCTTCCGCGAACCTTCTGAAGGCCCACGGCGGGCGTGGCTTCACGCTCAAGCTGTACGGGCAGGAGGCCGTCTCGGACACCGCCGGTGTGGCCCGCATGAACCTCTTCATGCATAACCTGACCCAGTTCCAGGTCGAGGTCGGCGACACCCTGAAGGACCCGCGCTTCAAGAAGCCGGACGGGTCCGTGGCGCAGTTCGATGTGATCGTCGCCAACCCGCCCTACAGCCTGAAGTGGAAGCCCTGGACGGATGACCCACGCGCCATCGGCGGGGTCGCCCCGCAGTCATCGGCGGACTGGGCGTTCGTCCAGCACATGATCGCCAGCATGGACCAGAAGAAGGGCCGCGCCGGCGTCGTCCTGCCTCACGGCGTTCTCTTCCGCGGTGGGCAAGAAGCAGCCATCCGTCAGCGCGTTCTGGACGACGATCTCCTTGAGGCCGTGATTGGGCTGCCAGCCAACCTCTTCTACAACACCGGGATCCCGACCTGCATCCTGGTCTTCCGTGCCCCTGGCACCAAGGCCCCAGAGCGGCAGGGCGGCGTGTTGCTCATCGACGCCTCCAAGCGGTTTTCGCACGCCAAAAAGCGCAATGTGCTTGGCGAGGCAGACATTGCCGACGTGGTGACCACCTACCACTCGAGCTTCGGCACCGACGGCACCCCGGTCGACCTCGACGGAGATGGCGGCCTGGCCGCGCGCTTCGTTCCCATGGAGGAGATCGCCGCGCACGGGTACGACCTGAACATCGGCCGTTACATCAAGCGAGCCGCTGGCGAGGCCGAAGACCTCGGAACCCTCATCGACGCCTACAACGTCGCCCGAGCCGAACGACGCCACGCCGAAGAGAACATGGTGGCGGTGCTCGCTGCCGCTGGAATCGAGGGCTTCGATGAGTGATTGGCAGCAAGTAACACTCGGACAGCTCTTCTCGGTAGACAACTCCAAGCTGGGGGCACACACAGACGAGCCGACTGTGATGAGCCTGTCCAAGTACGACGGGTTCGTACGTTCCGACGACTACTTCGACAAGAGGATCGCGTCGGAGAAGCTCGATGGCTACAAGACCGTCGCACCGGGAGGGTGGGCGTACTCCACCATCCACATCGACGAGGGGTCCATAGCTCGGAACAACCTGGGTGAGACCGGAGTCATCAGCCCCATGTACACCACCCTCCGATGGCAGGGTGAAGGGGCTGCACTGCCGGAGTACGCAGAACTGATGGTCCGTAGCCCTCGGATGCTGGCCGAGTACGCCAACAATGCGCAAGGCAGCGTAAACCGCAGGCGCAGTCTTCCCTTTAAGGCGTTCAGCACCATTCCCATCACCCTGCCTCCACTGCCGGTGCAGGAGCGGATCGCCGAGATCATCAGCACAGTCGATGACCAGATCGCCACACTTGATTCCGAGGCCAGCACTGCACGGAGGCTCCTCAACATGGTGCTCGCGGAGCACTTCGAGGCTGTCGATGGTAAACCGCATCGGATTGTTGATCTGTGCTCCCATGTGGTCGGGGGCGTCTGGGGCAAACCTGAGGGCGAGGGCGACGTTGATCGACTCGCGCTTGGGCCTCGCATTTACACGCCCGGTACCTCGGACTTCGTAACTGACGGCTCGCCGGTCCGGTCGTTCACGACCAAGCAAGCGGACACCCGGACGGTGCGGGAGCAGGACATCATCCTGGAGCGGTCTGGCGGTTCGCCCGAGCAGCCTGTCGGTCGAGTCGTTATCGCAGGTCCCGGCCTGGAGTCGTGCGTGCCCACCGACTTCCAGCGATTGCTGCGAGTAGACCCAGAGAATGCGCTGCCCAGGTACGTGTTCTGGCGGCTTCGACACGACTGGGCATCCGGGCTGACCCGCAACTACTCCCGCCGCACGACTGGGATCACGAATCTGTCGGTAAAGGAGTACATCGCCCGCGAGGTTCGCGTGCCTTCCTTGGAAGAGCAGGCGGGACTCGTTGAGAGTGCTGAAGCGGTTGATGCACTGGGCGTCACTCTGCGCGCGGAGGCCGCCAGTCTCCGTCAGGTCCGAGCGGGTCTGCTGTCAGGGCTGTTGGATCAGACGATCAAGATTGAGTCCACCGAGCTGGAGGTCTGAGCCGTGGCGAAGGGCATTCGGGAGCGCGAGTTCCAGAACTTAATGATCCAGTGGTCCCTCCCGATGGGCTGGCGCTTCACACAGGGCAGATCGCTGCCGCGTGAGACGACGCAAACGGTGGTCGCCGGCCAGCTGCGGGACGCCATCGTTCGGCTCAACCCCGGGGTGATTGACGGGTTCGACGTGGACGAGGTGGTTGGGAAGATCGTCGCCACGGTCAACGCCGTCGAAGGCGGGTTGGTGCGGGCCAACGAGGAGGTGCTGCACCTGCTGCGCGGGCGTAAGGAGTTCCGGGACGCCGACGGCGTGTGGCACGCCCTGAAGGTCATCGACTTCGATCACCCGACCGCCAACACGCTGGTCGTGTCGGACGAGGTGACCATCACCGTCCCCGGCAAGATCTCCCGCCGGTTTGACCTCGTGTACTGGGTCAATGGCCTGCCCCTGGTCGTCGTCGAGGTGAAGTCCCCGACCGCGAAGTCCGGGTGGGTCGACGCCGCCCGCGAGATCAACGACGTGTACGCCACTGAGTACCCGTGGTTCTTCACCCCCAACGTCTTCGCCGTGGCCTCCGACGGGCTGAAGCTGCGGTTCGGTGCCGCCGGCGCGCCCACCAACCTGTGGCAGCCGTTCCGGTCCACCGCCGACGACGAGAACCTGTCCGGGCAGGCCGACGTACAGCGCTCCGTCGAGCTGCTGATGAACCCGGCCACGATCCTGGACATGCTCGTCAACTTCGCCCTCTTCGACACCGCCGGGGGCGGAGTGGACAAGAAGTACCTGCCCCGCTACCCGCAGATGGAGGCCGCGCACCTGATCCACGAACGGGTCCTGGAGGGCGGGTCGAAGGGCCTGATATGGCACCACCAGGGGTCTGGGAAGACGCTGCTGATGGTGTTCGCCGCCTCGCTGCTGCTGGCCGACACCCGCACCGAGTCGCCCACGATCATCCTGCTCTCGGACCGCACCCACCTCGTCCGGCAGACCTCCGGGGTGTTCACCTCCGCGATGGGGGACGCCTACTTCCACCAGCCCGCCACCAGCGCCGAGCTGCGGGCGCTGCTGGCCGATGACGTGCGCGGCGTCATCTCCACGACTGTCCACAAGTTCGCCGACGCTGGCAAGAACCTGTCGACCCGGGACAACATCATCGTGCTGGTCGACGAGGCACACCGCACCCAGTCCGCCAGATCGAAGTCCCTGGCCGGGCAGATGCGCGCAGCGTTGCCGCACGCGAAGTTCTTCGGCATGACCGGCACCCCCGTCCGCAACCTCGCCACCGACACCTTCGCCCTCTTCGGCGAAGAGACCGACCCGGGCAAGGTGCTGCACCGATACTCGGTGTCCCGGTCCCTGCTGGACGAGGCGACCGTCCCGGTCATGCTGGACCCGCACCCGGCTGCCTTTGAGATAAACGCCCAGGAGTTGCAGGCCGAGTTCGACCAGTTCGCCGACGACTTCGACCTCGACGACCCCGACCGCGAGATCCTGTCCCGCAAGTTCGGGCGCCTCACCTCGGTGTTCACCAACCCCGAACGCATTCACGCAGTCTGCCAGGACATCGTGGACCACTACCTGGCCGGCGCCTACCGCAACGGCCTCAAGGCCCAGGTCGTCGCCTTCAACCGTGAGCTGGCCGTGGCGTACACGGACAAGATCAACAAGCTGCTGGCCGGCTTCGAGGCGTCACAGGTGCTCGCCGAGGTCGGCAAGCACGACCGGATCACCGCCGAGGTGAACATCTCCGTCTCGGACTCCAAGGACGAAGACCCCGCCATGCGGCCGTTCCGGCTCTCGGAGGCCGAGGAGGAGGAGCAGAAGCGGCGATTCCTTACCCCGGACGACCCGCTGTGCTTCCTGGTGGTGACCGCGAAGCTGATGACCGGGTTCGACGCCCCCAACGAGGGCGTCCTCTACCTGGACAAGCCGCTGAAAGCCCACAACCTGTTCCAGACGATCACCCGCCCGAACCGCACCTGGGTGTCCCCGACCGGGTTCGTGAAGACCTCCGGCGTGGTCGTGGACTACATCGGCCTGGCCGAAGAGGTCCAGCGGGCCGTCGCCGACCCCACCGCAAAGGGGGCTGGCAAGGGCGGCGGATTCGTCACCGACCTGTCCGAGCTGATCGCCGAGTTCCGCACCATCTTCGCCCGCATCGAAGACCTCCTCGCGGACCTGGACGGCCTGGACCTCACGGTCCACGGATACGAGTCCGTGCGAGCCATCAACGTCTTCCTGGACGCCAACCCCGGCGCCGCCGAGGTGTTCGCCAAGGACTACCGGTTCCTGGCCCGCCTGTACCCGCTCATCAACACCGACAAGCGGATCGCCAAGTACCAGGACGGCTTCGGGCTGTTCGGGTCCGTGTACACGACCCTGTTCAAGAAGTCCTCTGACGAAGAGAGGAAGGAACGGCTGGCCGAGCTGGGACCGATGGTCCTGGAGATCATCAACGCCCACGTCCACTCCTTCTCCGTGGTCGCCTCCCAGGAGGAACCCCTCGTCCTGGACGCCCAGGGCATCGCCATTCTCAAGGAGCTGCTGGCCCTCGTCCGCCCCGAGCCAGATAAGGACGACGGCGAGGACAAGACGCCGCCGTCCGCGGCCGAGATCCTGGACCACATCAAGGCAGCCCTCGAAAAGGGCGTCGAACCGGGGTCTGCGAAGTACACCGCCCTAGCGGAGCGAATCAAGCGGCTGCGGGACCAGATCATCCAGAACTCCCAGGACGCCCTCGGGTTCCTGTCCGAAGCGCTCCGGGTCGCCCGCGCCATCGTGGACGCCCAGAAGCACCCCGACGACGCCGTCGTCGTGCTGGACGATGACCACGTGGGCGTCCTGTCGCGGATTATCCACGACCACGCACCGCCCGGCCTCACCGTCACGGAGAGGAACCTGGCCGAGGAGATCGACAAGGTGGTCACCCGCACCCTCGCCCAGTCATGGGACAACGCCGACGCCCGCAACCGAGGCGTCCGCCGCGCCACCGCCACGGTCTTCCGCCATTACACGCTGAAGCCGGTGGGGGAGCCGTACGACTCCACCGTCGCCTACATCGAAGCCCACTACCTCGTTGACTGACGAATACGCGTAGGCCCGGCAACCTCTAGCGGTTGCCGGGCCTCGTCGCGCGGCTCGGGCCCTGATCTATCCCCTGGGAACATGCCATTTCGCCAGCCGATCTAGCGGGCACGGATGCGCACATTTGCCACCCTGTTGACCGCTGCATCTGGCATACCTGTGGTAGGCGATCTCTTCTTCGGCCCGAAGCAACTTGGGAGACTCTGCCTTGGGCGTGTTCATGCTCCGCTGAAGCCCGCCCCTGCCCGTCGTTGTGCGTCGGCGTTGTCGGACAGTTGGGCACTCGGCTGGGACAGATGGAGCGCTCAGAAGAAGCGCCGGCGACCTCTACTCTGCCGACTCGCCGCGAATCCTGTTGGCGATATCGACAAGGGAACCTTGCCCGGGCACAAACCAACGACGCGTGCCCTGTACGGCTTTAGGGCCAGACTTATTGGCTTGTTTGAACATTTCCATAACCAACGCGCTGGGAGAGTAACGCTCTCCATCCCATTCCCAGAGGAGTACCTTACTCCTGCTGCTGCTCACGACCCATGTTGCCGACCCGCGGCGCTGGTCTTCCGAAAGCCACTCACTCAACGCGCGTCGTTCCGGTTCCACGATCGGTCGGAACTCAAGCCGGGTACCTTCAGGAATGGCCCCCGCATCCACGATTACGGTGACGGCGTTCGCTTGACGTGCTCGCTTTTCCCGTTCCGTTGCTTCGTATTCAGGAGAGAGCTCGGGAGTTGACTTCCCCGAGAGGATACCGGAAGCCGCACTTTGTACCACCAGCCCGTAACGTTGAGCAGTGCGGAATGCTGCGCCGACCTGGCTTCCAGGCTCATCCAACGCGTACATTGCCCATCGCAAAGCGGCATCTACAGAGGTGGGAATCTGCTTCGCAAGTTCTTCCCATTCGCCGTCTGAACAAGATGACCAGTTTCTATTGCTTCGGAATACAAGATGGGCGATCAGGTATTGACCCTGTTCAGCGAAGACGCTAGCGCGTCCTTCCAGTCGTAGCTGCTGACGATCTACCTCCTGCTTCACCTCCCTAAATAGTTTAACCGCGCGCCATACCTGGCGAGCGTCTCTGCTGCGGAAGATTTTTGGGTAGGTTTCGTCCTTCCATAGAAGGGATGTATCAGATTTCGCCTGGAAGGAGAACCTGGCTTCCTGGTGTGCACATGCGAGAGCGATCGCTGCCTCTAGCATGTCGCAGCCTTCGGAGGGTGCTGGAGGAGCTTCGCCGCGTTTGATAACGTACTTCTTGTTGAGCGTGACATCGAAGTCGTATCGAAGTCGTGTTTGAATTTGATCGAGCGCCCTGAAGTCCTGTTCAGCTACGCCGTTCTGAGTGTTGGTCGCGATAGTGACGCGACGGTCAAAGTTATTAGGAGTTCCCTTAAGTGGGATGATTCGCACATTGAGACGTGCGCGCGCCACGGATTCTGCAGACCGTTCAGCAGCCTCATGCAGGGACGCAACTGTTTGTGCACCATTTACGACGCTAGCGCCTGAGAGCTCTAGATCGCCGCGCGGACTTACGTTCAGTTGGTCGCACAACACGGTAATTCCATTGTGGAAATACCAGAAATGCTCTGGTTCGCGCAGTACGGTTTCTACTAGGCCTGCATTGATCTTGGTTAGGCCTAGAGGGAAACGAATGTTGCGCTGGAAAAGCCGATGGCGGTTTTCGCTGTACCAGCGGACAACTTGATCGGCTGTCAAGGTGCCGTAGTACGCCAGGTATGGCTCATCGTGGTACCGGAAATCTGGCATCCTGGCCGCGAGATCGATCTGAGGGTCATCGAGTCCGGATCTCAGGGCGCTGATGAAGTGAGGAAGCAAAAGCGGCTCGACTCGAAGAATCTCCTGCGGGTCATTGTATTCGCGGAGTAGATCCTCAAAGTCGCGTTGAATTCCGGCGGACAGCTCTCGATCTCCGGCCAGTGCAGGCACGATAGTGATTTGAACGCGCGGGTTACTCAGGGCTGAGTTTAGATTGGGCACCATGGGTTGGAGTTTTTTGTTGAATCGATCATACTGGCTATTGACTAGCTTTTTCAGTCCTTCCTTGACGGCGAAAAGAGCTTTCTGATCAAATGTTGCATTGCCTTCCTTGCTCCATTTTGCCTGGACGATCCAGATGTGAGGTGCGTCGATGTCGACCGCTATAGCATCAATTCCCTGGTCGTCGAATCCGTCAATGATGCATGCTGCGGCCTGTTTGCGGTCAAGTCCGGTCACTTCAATCACCGCCAGTGCGGCTAGCGCACGGCTCAAGAAGGATGTTCGTGCGGAATTATCGTCCCGGCCCTCCCAATCAGCCATGTCGATCAGTCCATCAAACTGTTCGACCAGTGCGTTCTCCAGTTGCCTGACTTGCAGGTCCTTCACGCTTGCCTCCCCATGCCTGATGAGCACTCAGCCTAGAGTGCCGGCGAGTGGTGGGCCACCTATTCGCTGCGACCGAAGCTGTGAAGGTGAGGCGGCCAAAGTGGGTCGGTGGAGCGGCTTTGGGGTGGCGCTGCTTTGGCGCGAGTGATCATGGCCCCGTAAGCTTCCGGCGCGTCGGGCAGTCTGTGGACCTGCCCGGTAAAGCACGACGTTGGGGCCATGATCTTCGAGGCTCGTGCCAAAGTGGCTCCGTAAAGCCGTGGAGCCGACCGCCCCAGCCACGATGTACTCCTCTCTGGCATGAGGCGGCTGACTGCCTAGTGCGCGGCACGGACACCGGCCGGGCTGGAGCGGGGCGGAGACAGGAGCGCAGGCCCGGCCGGGGGCCGGGCCGCGCGCGGTGAGCGGAGCGAGCCGCCTTGAACCCGTAGAGAAGGTTGTAACTCAGTGAGATTCAGGTACTGGTTGGCCTGTTCGGTTCTCTGGTTGCTGTGATCCTGCGTGCTTGTTCTGCTGCGCGCTGAAGTGCCTGGGCCACCTGGTCGGCGTCGTCGGCGTTAAGCAGGATCTCTTGTGTCCAAAGGATCGAGAGCCTGACGGTGCCGTCGTGCAGGTGTACGGCTACGTCGAGTTCTGTGTTGTGGCCGGCTGCGTCTCGGATGTCGTCCAGGGCTGGGTCGCTGTCGAACGCGCTCATGCTCTGATGTTCCACAGGGGGGCGTCGTACTGGCCCGGTCGGCTGTGGATGAGAAGCCGGCGCAGCTCGTCCCGCTGGGAGCCGCTGAGGTTCAAAGCCTCGGTGATGTGACGGAACGTCGTGTGGGTGACTCCGCGGGCTCGGGCCTCGCTCTGGAACTGGTCGAGCCGAGACAGCACGTCGTCGCGGTCCAGCTTCGTCGGTGGCCGCTCAGTGAGCCATGCTGCCTTGCTGCGTTCGTAGTCGATCTCCGAGAAGCCGCAGATCTCGCGGCTGTATGCCTCGGCCTCGTCCAGGGCGGCGGTCGTCATGATGGCGCGGGCCAGGCTATTTCGGCTGATCGCGTCGTCCAGGTCGACCTCGTGGACCGTGGGCCCTTCGTCGGTGAGGGCAACTGAAAGGCCGGCGTCGCGCACCTCGCAGATGCCGCGGGCTCCTCGGGCTGTTGCGGCGAGCATGGCGGTGGCCTCTGAGGGGTGCCATTCCAGGATGCTGCCGATCGTCTCCACGTCCTCGGTCGTGAAGGTGTGGACGGGAGTGCCGAACAGAGGGCGCAGGTCGTCGGGGGAGATCTCGCCGTCCAGCCCGGGACCAGCGACCAGGAGTCGGATCGGGGCGTTGACCTGGCAACAGGCGGCGAGGGTGAGGGCGTCGGCGAGTGGGCTCTTGAGGGTGGGTTCGTCGCCCTGGGCGAGGATGTCGCCGCCGACGTCGAGCAGATCGATCGATGTCGGCGCCAGGTGGGATACCAGCTCTTCGAGTTGGCGAGTGATGTCCTCGGCGCCGTGGTGCGGGTCGAGCAAGGCCAGGGTGTGCGGAAGCTCTGCCGAGAGACGGGGGAGCGTGGAGCCCGCCGGGGCGATCGGCTGTGCCTCGGCCGGCACCGACCAGACGGACTGAGTGACGGGTTCGAGTCCCCTGAAGCTGTCGGCTCCCCGTGGTCCCGGGAGTGGGTCGATCAGGAGGCGATCCCACGCGTACGTGAGGATCACCACCTGGTCCTCGTCGCCGTAGAGGGCGGCGTGAAGCATGGCGGCGGCGACTGCGTCGCCCCCTCCTCCTGCTGCGACGATCAACCGCGTCATGCGCTCAGGGTACGGGTTCACGTGTTGGCCACTCACCCTATAGTGGCAAAAGGCCATAGCCACTTAGGCGAGGAAGGGAGGGGAAATGCCGCAGATCGAAGAGGCCCAGCCGAAGTGTCTCCAGATCGCCCACTACATCCGTGACCAGATCCTTCGGGGGGACCTGCGGCCGGGGGACGAGGTGCCCTCGGAACGGCAGCTCGCCGCGGACTGGAAGGTGTCCCGGCCCACGGCTGCGCGGTCGCTAGAGGCGCTGAGCCATCAGGGCTTGGTCGAAAAGCGCCAGGGCTCGGGGACCTACGTGCGCAGCCTCGAAGTGAACCGGCGTGCACGGGAGTTGTACGGACGTGCACGGCAGACCGGGAAGATCTACACGCCCGGAGAGTATGCGGTGATCACCTCGACCGGTTGGCTGGAGGCTCCGGAGTACGTCGCCGAGGCGCTGGGACTGGTGAAGGATCGCCGAGCCGTGCACCGCCGGCGGGTGACGAACAACCAGGACGGCCCGATCAACCTGTCCACTTCGTGGTTCGCTGCGGATGTCGGTCAGCGGGCACCCAAGCTCCTGGACCCCGAGCGGATCCAGGAAGGGACGCTCATGTACGTCGAGCGAATGACGGGCCGTCAAGGCAGTTACGCGGAAGACAGGATGTGCGCTCGGGCTGCCACGGACGAGGAGGCGGACGACCTGCGGTTGGAGCCGAGGTCCGCGGTCCTCATCGTCCATCACGTCGTCTTTGACCTCCAGGGCCGGCCCCTGGAGTTCGCCGAAGCCACCTACCCGCCGCACCGCTGGGCGTTCGAGCAGGGCTACCCGCTCACCTGACGACGACTCGCCAGTTCCGGCGAACCGCTTGCACGTCCCAAGTGGCTAATGCCACTATCCAGGAAGTGGCTAAGGCCACTGAGGAGAAGGGGGCACGACGTGACGAGTCGACGGCCGGTGCATGATGCGCGGTCAGCTTGTCGGGGGTGTCGGGGCGTGGATGGAAGCGCGTCGGCTCCCGAACGGCGCTGGCGCTCTCCACGGCCAACGACCGCGACCGTGCCACGTCGAAGCGGCGCTGCCTCGACTGCGACGG
>NZ_MUNH01000529.1:0-1505 GCF_002154615.1 Streptomyces recifensis | reverse complement strand
GTACCGGGAGACCGGCCGTGGCCTCGGGACCCGTACCGCCCATCGGCTGCTCGCCCTGGGCCGCGGTGGGGCGGGTGCGGTCGGCGGGCTGGTGGTTCAGGGCGGCGGCGAGGGTGAGACCACCGCCGACCAGGGCGACGGCGGTCGCCAGGGCTGCCCTGCGGCGCGTCTTCCTCCAACGGGACTGCTCGCGGCGCCGGACCGCGCGACCACTGCCCGACGGCACCTCCGCCGGACGGTGCGGGGCGGCCGGCGGGGGCACCGACCTGCCGGGCCGGGGCGCCGGTACGTCCTCGTCGCCGGGCTGCCGTACGGCGTACACGCTTGCGCGGACCGGCATCGGGGCCAGGTCCGGGGAGGCGCAGACGCCGCAGCCGGGGCAGACCAGGGCGCCGTTCAGATGCCGACGGCAGGCGGAGCAGTAGTCCATTCGCGGTCTTCCTGGGTCGACGGGCGCGGGTGAGCGCCCGCCACCGTAACGGGACCATCAGCAGAGTGTGTGCGCCCCATGTGGCTCTCCTGCACACATTCCCAGCGGATTCCGAGTGGCTGGAAGGTGTGTGGCCGGAAGTGATGTGGGCGCGCCCTGTGTGGGCGCGCCCGACGTGGTCCGGTCGTGTGTGGGCGCGCCCCATGTGGTCCAGCCCCATGTGGGCGCACCCCGTGTGGTCGAGCCCTGTGTCGGCACAGGCCAGGTGGCCCGACTCCATGTCGCCGCACCCCATGCGTCCCGGCCCCCCGCCTCCTGGTGACCCGGCTCACACTCGTCCATGTCACACCCCCGTCACCCCGCCCGTCGTAACCGTGAATCCACCGGAAGCGACCCACAGGAGCGCACCCATGACCGCCCGCCTCAACCCGTTCGCCATCCCCGCCACCGCCAAGATCATCAAGCACATCAACGCGGCCGGAAAGGTGGTCTCGGACTCCACCCTCCCCGCCGCCACCCAGGAACTGGTGAAGATCCGCGCCAGCCAGATCAACGGCTGCGGCTTCTGCCTCGACATGCACACCAAGGAGGCCGCGCAGGCGGGCGAGACCCAGCTCCGGCTGAACATGGTCGCCGCCTGGCGCGAGGCCACCGTCTTCACCGACGCCGAGCGCGCCGCCCTCGAACTGGCCGAGCAGGGCACCCGTCTCGCCGACACCCCGGGCGCCGTCACCGACGAGGCGTGGGCGAACGCGGCCAAGCACTACGACGAGGACCAGCTCGCGGCCCTGGTCTTCCTGATCGGCCTCATCAACGCCTACAACCGCATGAACGTCATGATCCGGATGCCCGCCGGCGACTACGAGGTCGGCCAGCTGGCCTGAGCCGGACCCGGGCCGGAACCTCCCGGGGCATCCGGAGGCGAGACGGCGTGTGCGCCGCACCGCGCGCACGCCCCTCGCCTATCGTCGGCCATACACCGACATCCGGAGTGAAAATGGGAAAAACGGATGAGCTGGTGGGAGTGGTCGACAGGGCGGCGACGGTCGTCACCCCCACCGCTCCACCGGCCCGC
>NZ_MUNH01000528.1:0-1128 GCF_002154615.1 Streptomyces recifensis | reverse complement strand
CGCCGAGTACGTCAGCTACCGGGTCTCCGACGGCGGCGTCACCGTCCGCAGCCCCGGCCGCGCCGGCGACGAGGGCGAGATCGTCGAGCAGGGCTTCTTCGAGTACCTCGACGAGCAGATCCGCACCCGCGCCGTGCCCGTACCGGCCGGGCTGCCCTTCGAGTTCAACCTCGGCTACGTCGGCTACCTCGGCTACGAACTCAAGGCCGAGACCGGTGGCCAGGCCGTGCACAAGTCCGCCACCCCGGACGCGGCCATGCTGTTCACCGACCGCATGCTCGCCGTCGACCACACCGAGGGCGTCAGCTATCTGCTCGCCCTCTCCGCCGACGGCGACGACCGCGACGCCCTGCGCTGGCTGGACGAGACCGAGGCGCGGCTGCGCACCCTGCCCGCCCCCGGCACCGCACCGGACACCCCGGCCCGTTTCACCGGCATGACCGACCCGGACGCCAGTGCTCTCCTGCGGCTCCGGCACGGCAAGGACGCCTACCTCGACCGGGTCCGGCAGAGCCTGGAGGAGATCCGGCAGGGCGAGACGTACGAGGTCTGCCTGACCAACTCCGTCGTCATGGACGTCCGCATCGACCCGCTCACCACCTACGCGCGGCTGCGCCGGCTGAGCCCGGTGCCGTACGGGGCGCTGCTCGACTTCCAGGGCGTCGCGGTACTCAGCGCCTCGCCCGAGCGGTTCGTCACGGTCGGGACGGACCGGGTCACCGAGTCCAAGCCCATCAAGGGCACCCGGCCGCGCGGGGCCACCCCGGCGGAGGACGAGGAACTGCGGCAGGACCTGCTCAGCCAGGAGAAGGACCGCGCCGAGAACCTGATGATCGTCGACCTGATCCGCAACGACCTCAACTCTGTCTCCGAGGTCGGGTCCGTGCACGTACCGCGCCTCTTCCACGTGGAGACCTACGCGCCCGTCCACCAGCTCGTCTCCACCATCCGGGGCACGCTGCGGCCCGAGGAGACGGCCGTGTCCTGTGTCCGGGCGGCCTTCCCCGGCGGCTCGATGACGGGGGCGCCCAAGCTGCGCACCATGGAGATCATCGACCGGCTGGAAGAGGGGCCGCGCGGTGTCTACTCCGGGTCGCTGGGCTGGTTCGCGCTGAGCGGGGCCGCCGA
>NZ_MUNH01000527.1:928-1978 GCF_002154615.1 Streptomyces recifensis | reverse complement strand
CGGCGCACCGCTACGCGGGCCGGGACCGCAGTCCCTCCAGCAGGATGTCCAGCAGCCGCGCGGAGGCGGCCGCCTGCTGCGCCGCGTCCGGCAGCGAGGGCGCCGCCGTGGCGATCACCAGGAGCACGTCGGACACGGACACGTCGGCCCGCAGCTCCCCGGCCGCCCGGGCGCGCTCCACGAGCCGCCCGACCACGTCCAGCAGCGCCGCCGTCCCCGGCTCGCCGCCGCCGTCCCCCCACCCGCAGCACCTGTGGCGGCAGCAGCCGCCCGGCGCCGGACGCCACCGAGGTGCGCAGGAAGCGGGAGAGCGCCGACCACGGCTCGTCCTCCTGGCCCAGCGCGGTCCGGGCCTGCTCGGTCAGCCGCGCGGTCTCCTCCTCGGCGATCCGCCGCACCAGCACGTCCTTGCTGGGGAACCGCCGGTACACCGTGCCCACACCGACCCGCGCCCGCCGCGCCACGTCCTCCATCGGCGCGCCGTACCCCAGCTCGCCGAACACCTCACGCGCGGCCCTCAGCACGTGCTCCAGATTGCGCTGCGCGTCCACCCGCAGCGGCGCCGCGCGCCCGCCGCCGGTCCGTCCGGCCGACGCGAGGGGCGCCGCTGACCAGTGCGTGTCCTGAACATGCATGTCTTCCCCCGGTAATGACGTCTCCCCCCGGAGACTCCCCGCCACTGATTTCCGAAAGCGCGGAAAACTGGCGCCGGTCCTGAGCGGGCCCGCACCCGGCGACCCCCTCGAAGACCCTCCCGCACCCCGTCGACACAGCAACATAGTTGAGCGGGAGTCAATTCAGAAGGGGTAGGTTCCGCACAGTGCGCCCCTCGATCGGAGTACGAGCCATTTATGTCCGGATTCCGTACCCCCGCACATCCGGCCGCCGGTCACACACATGGCCCAGGCTGTGGACAAACAACAGCGCCGGGTGCGTCATGGGATGGTGAAGGAACGCGCGCGCATTCTGGTCGTCGGCGGTGGCTACGTCGGCATGTACACCGCCCTGCGTCTTCAGCGGAAACTGAAACGGCAGCTCAGACGCGGTGAC
>NZ_MUNH01000527.1:0-913 GCF_002154615.1 Streptomyces recifensis | reverse complement strand
CACCGCCGCCGTCACCACCCTCGCCACCGGGCGGCACGGCCGCGCCGCCGAACTCCTCGGCTACGACGAACTCGTCCTCGCCCCCGGCTCCGTGTCCCGCACCCTGCCCGTCCCCGGCCTGGCGGAGCACGCCATCGGCTTCAGGACCGTCGAGGAGGCCATCGGGCTGCGCAACCACGTCATCGAGCAGATGGACATCGCCTCCTCCACCCGCGACCCCGCTCTGCGCGACGCCGCCCTCACCTTCGTCTTCGTCGGTGGCGGCTACGCCGGGGTCGAGGCCCTCGGCGAACTCCAGGACATGGCCCGCTACGCCGCCCGGTACTACGCCAACCTCCGCCCCGAGGACATGAAGTGGGTCCTGGTGGAGGCCACCGACCGGGTGCTGCCCGAGGTCGGCCCCGAACTGGGCCGCCACACCGTCACCCAGCTCCGCCGCCGCAACATCCAGGTGCTGCTGAACACCCGCCTCGAATCCTGCGCCGACCGCGTCGCCGTCCTCAGTGACGGCCGCCGCTTCCCCACCCGCACTGTCGTCTGGACCGCCGGCGTCAAACCTCACCCCGTGCTCGCCGCCACCGACCTCCCCCTCGACCCGCGCGGCAGGCTGCGCTGCACCGCCCAGCTCGCGGTCGAGGGCACCGAGCACGCCTGGGCCGCGGGCGACGCCGCCGCCGTACCCGACGTCACCGCCACCGGGCCCGGCGCCACCACCNNACATCGTGCACACCCTGCGCGGCGAACCCCTGCGCACCTACGCCCACCGGCAGCTCGGCTCCGTCGCCTCCCTCGGACTGCACAAGGGCGTCGCCCAGGTGTACGGCCGCCGGCTCACCGGCCGCCCCGCCTGGCTCCTGCACCGGGCGTACCACCTCAGCCGCGTGCCCACCTTCAACCGCAAGGCCCGCGTGCT
>NZ_MUNH01000526.1:0-1096 GCF_002154615.1 Streptomyces recifensis | reverse complement strand
GAGGCCGAGGCCGACGCCCTCAACGCCGCCGGCTGGTACTTCACCCGCCTGGGCGATGCCGTCCAGGCCGAGCGGTACTGCGCCCGCGCCCTGGACCTGTCCCGCCGTCACCGCTACCTGGGCGGCCAGGCGGCCGCGCTGGACAGCCTGGGCCTGCTCGCCCAGCGGACCGGCCGGCACGAGGACGCCGTGCACGCCTACCGGGCCGCCCTGGCCCACTGCCGGACCCTGGGCAACACCTACCAGGAGGCCGGCGCCCTGGACCGCCTGGGCGACAGCTACGCCGCCACCGGCCGCCCGGCCGACGCCCGCACCGCGTGGGGGAGCGCGGCGGCGGTGTACCGGGCCCAGCACCGCCTGGACGAGGCCGCCCGCGTCGAACGGCGCCTGGCGGCCCTCTCCTGAACACCCAGCACCCCAGCACCACCCCAGCACCACGGCACCACGGCTCCGCGCACGCACCAGGCACCAGGCACCAGCCGGGAAACGGCACGTCCGCCGCACCGGCCCGGCCCCGACCGACTTCGAAGGAATCCGAGATGTCCTCTGTCCTTGAGATGCCCCCGGAAATCGAGCAGAGCGAGAAGATCGCCGTGTTCTGCGGCGCCCGCGACGGCGCCCGCCCCGACCATCTGCTCCTCGCCCGTGAATTCGGCACCGCGCTGGCCCGCCGCGGCCTGGACCTGGTGTACGGAGCCGGCGGAGTGGGAGTGATGGGCGCGGTGGCCCATGCCGTCATGGACGCCGGCGGCGGTGTCACCGGAGTGGTGCCGCGTTTCCTGCACGAACGCGAGCGCGCCGACAATGCGCCGGGCGCGCTTTTCCTGGTCCGTTCCATGCATGAACGCAAAGCGCTCATGTACCGGCTCTCCACGGGTTTCGCGGTGCTGCCGGGCGGGTTCGGGACGCTGGACGAGCTGCTGGAGGTGGCGACCTGGAACCAGTTGTCGCTCATGCGCAAACCGATCGTCGTGGTCAATCACCACGGATTCTTCGACCCGTTGCTGGCCATGCTGGACCACCTCGTGAGGGAAGGGTTCCTCAAGGCGGGGGAGCGGAGCCTGATCCAGGAGGGCCGGGACGTCGAGGACGCCAT
>NZ_MUNH01000525.1:0-2487 GCF_002154615.1 Streptomyces recifensis | reverse complement strand
CGCCGGCCCTCCCCCTTCTGGTCGACCGCGTCCACGACGGATGGTTGCCCAGCGGACCAACGGCCAGTCATGGCCGTCGCCCGACCGCCGGGTGTTCGGCCACGCGCGGCGCCCGTACGGGCCCTCCACCGGCCGCCTCGACACCCCTACGGAAAGCGCCGAGGCGGCCGAAAGGCGCCGCAGGAGCCGTCTGCGGGCTCCTGCGGACCCATCCGCGCACCCTGTGCCGCCAATCGGTCACGCGCGGTGAAACTGACCGGAAATCACCGCTTCCAGGGCGAGTTCAGGGCCGGGGGACGTTGCGGAGGTTGGAGCGCGCCATCTGGAGCATCCGGCCGACGCCGCCGTCCAGCACGATCTTCGAGGCGGACAGCGCGAACCCGGTGACCATGTCGGCCTTGATCTTCGGCGGGATCGAGAGGGCGTTGGGGTCGGTGACGACGTCCACCAGCGCCGGCCCCTTGTGCTTGAAAGCGTCCTTCAGGGCCCCGGCCAGCTGCTTGGGCTTCTCCACCCGCACGCCGAACACCCCGCAGGCGCGGGCGACTTCGGCGAAGTCGGGGTTGACGTCGGTGGTGCCGTACGACGGCAGTCCGGCGACCAGCATCTCCAACTCCACCATGCCGAGCGCGGAGTTGTTGAACAGCACGATCTTGACCGGCAGATCCTGCTGCACCAGGGTCAGGAAGTCGCCCATCAGCATGGTGAACCCGCCGTCACCGGCCATGGCGACGACCTGCCGGTTCCGGTCCACGAGCTGGGCGCCGATGGCCATCGGCATCGCGTTGGCCATCGAGCCGTGGGAGAACGAACCGATGATCCGGCGGCGGCCGTTGGGCGAGATGTAGCGGGCGGCCCAGACGTTGTTCATGCCGGTGTCGACGGTGAAGATCGCGTCGTCGTCCGCCAAATCGTCCAGTACGGACGCCACATACTCGGGGTGGATGGGGATGTGCTTGTCCACCTTGCGGGTGTACGCCTTGACCACGCCCTCCAGCGCGTCGGCGTGTTTCCTCAGCATCTTGTCCAGGAAGCGGCGGTCCGTCTTCTCCCGCACCCGCGGGACCAGACACCGCAGCGTCTCGCGGACGTCCCCCCACACCGCGAGGTCCAGCCGCGAACGCCGTCCGATGACCTCGGGCCGTACGTCGATCTGCGCGATCTTCACGTCGTCCGGCAGGAACGCGTTGTACGGGAAGTCGGTGCCGACCAGGATCAGCAGCTCGCACTCGTGGGTGGCCTCGTAGGCCGCACCGTACCCGAGCAGCCCGCTCATGCCGACGTCGAACGGGTTGTCGTACTGAATCCACTCCTTGCCGCGCAGGGCGTGGCCCACCGGGGACTTGATGCGGCCCGCGAACTCCATCACCTCGGCGTGCGCGCCCGCCGTGCCGGCGCCGCAGAACAGGGTGACCTTGTCGGCCTGGTCGATCATCTCCACCAGGCGGTCGATCTCGGCGTCGCCGGGGCGGATCGTGGGCCGGGAGGTGACCAGGGCGCTCTCGAAGGACCGGTCGGGGGCGGGCTGGTCGGCGACGTCGCCGGGCAGGGTGACCACGCTGACGCCCCGCTGACCGATGGCGTGCTGGATCGCCGTCTGGAGCAGCCGGGGCATCTGCTGCGGGTTGGAGATCATCTCGCTGTAGTGGCTGCACTCCTGGAACAGCCGCTCCGGGTGCGTCTCCTGGAAGTAGGAGAGGCCGATCTCGCTGGACGGGATGTGGGAGGCCAGCGCCAGCACGGGCGCCATGGAGCGGTGGGCGTCGTAGAGGCCGTTGATCAGGTGCAGGTTGCCGGGGCCGCAGGAGCCCGCGCACGCGGTGAGCTTGCCGGTGATCTGCGCCTCGGCACCGGCCGCGAAGGCGGCGACCTCCTCGTGTCGCACGTGCACCCAGTCGATCGCGGCGTTGCGGCGCACGGCGTCCACGATCGGGTTGAGGCTGTCGCCGACGACGCCGTACATACGGCGCACGCCGGCGCGGGCGAGGATGTCGACGAACTGCTCGGCGACGTTCTGTTTGGCCATGACGGTCGTCCGCCCCTTCGCGGTCCCTGGGATACGCCCCTGCGCTTCCATCAAGTCACAGGGGCCCCGGTTACGCCTCCCAAACAGCGGCGGCCGTACGGTCGTCGGCGTACCCCTTCACCCTCGTCCGGACGTCCGCCAGGAACCCGGCGAGACCGGGCGCGGCGGCGCGGGACCAGCGGCGCCCCAGGAAGGCCCGCAGGGACGCCTCGCCGCGCAGCGGGTCGGCGAGGCCGGAGGTGCACATCATCAGCACATCACCCGGCCGGGCTATGGCGGCCCGGAACCGGAACGGCAGCTGCGCCGGCTCGGCGGGCTCGTACGGGCTCGGCGGGACCGGGATGCCGAGGTCCATGGTGAGCCGGTCGCCGTCCGGGGTGTCCTCCCCCGGTACGGCCGGTGAGGCTGGTTCGATGGACCGCCACTCGCCGTCCCGCAGCCGGAACAGGCCGCCCTCCCCG
>NZ_MUNH01000051.1:0-14223 GCF_002154615.1 Streptomyces recifensis | reverse complement strand
GGCGTCGACTTCGACCTGCGCCGGGGCGAGGTACACGTACTGCTCGGCGAGAACGGCGCCGGAAAGAGCACCCTGATCAAGACACTCTCCGGGGCCCACACCCCCGACGCCGGACGGATCCTCGCCGGCGGCGAGGAGGTGCGCATCCAGGGCGCGCAGGACGCCGAACGCCTCGGGATCGCCACGATCTACCAGGAGTTCAACCTGGTGCCCGAGCTGACGGTCGCCGAGAACATCTTCCTGGGCCGCCAGCCGCGCCGCCTCGGGATGATCGACCGCAAGAAGATGGAGGCGGACGCGGAGCTGCTCCTCGCACGGGTGGGCGTCGACGTGTCGCCCCACGCCCGGGTGCGTGAACTCGGCATCGCACGCCTGCAGATGGTGGAGATCGCCAAGGCGCTGAGCCTCGACGCACGCGTACTGATCATGGACGAGCCGACCGCCGTGCTCACCTCGGAAGAGGTCGAGAAGTTGTTCTCCATCGTGCGTACCCTGCGCGCGGACGGCGTCGGCATCGTGTTCATCACCCACCACCTGGAGGAGATCGCCGCGCTCGGCGACCGGGTCACCGTGATCCGGGACGGACGCAGCGTCGGCCAGGTCCCGGCCTCCACCCCCGAGGACGAGCTGGTGCGGCTGATGGTGGGCCGTTCCATCGAGCAGCAGTACCCGCGTGAGCGGCCCGCCGCCGCGGGCGAGCCCCTGCTCCGCGTGGAGGGCCTCACCCGCGGCGGCGTCTTCCACGACGTGAGCTTCGAGGTGCGCGCCGGTGAGGTCGTCGGCGTGGCCGGGCTGGTCGGCGCGGGCCGTACCGAGGTCGTCCGCGCCGTGTTCGGCGCCGATCCCTACGACGCGGGAACCGTCAGGGTCTCCGGAACCGAGCTGCGGCGCGGCGACGTGAACGCGGCCCTGACCGCCGGGATCGGGCTGGTACCCGAGGACCGCAAGGGCCAGGGCCTGGTGCTGGACGCCTCCGTGGCGGAGAACCTGGGCCTGGTGACCATGCGTTCCGCGACCCGGGGCGGGCTGGTGGACCGCAAGGCGCAGTACACCGCCGCCGAGCGGATCGCGGCCCAGCTGGGGGTGCGCATGGCGGGCCTCGGCCAGCAGGTGCGCACCCTGTCCGGCGGCAACCAGCAGAAGGTGGTCATCGGCAAGTGGCTGCTGGCCGACACCAAGGTGCTGATCCTCGACGAGCCGACGCGCGGCATCGACGTCGGCGCCAAGGTCGAGATCTACCAGCTGATCAACGAACTGACGGCCCAGGGCGCCGCCGTCCTGATGATCTCCAGCGACCTGCCCGAGGTGCTGGGCATGAGCGACCGGGTGCTGGTGATGGCACAGGGCCGGATCGCGGGCGAACTCGCCGCGGACGAGGCCACCCAGGACACCGTCATGGCACTCGCCGTCAGCACCCCCACCACCGATGCCGTGAACACCACCCCAGAGAAGGAGGGCCCCCGTGGCCACTGACACGCTCAAGAGCACAACGGGGGCGGGCGCCCCGAGCGGCCTGCGCCGTCTGCTCCTCGACAACGGCGCGCTGACCGCGCTGATCGTCCTCGCCGTCGCCCTGTCGGCGCTGTCCGGCGACTTCCTGACGACGGACAACCTGCTCAACATCGGCGTCCAGGCCGCCGTGACGGCGATCCTCGCCTTCGGTGTGACCTTCGTGATCGTCTCGGCGGGCATCGACCTGTCGGTCGGTTCGGTGGCCGCGCTCACCTCGACCGTGCTGGCCTGGAGCGCCACGCAGTCGGGCATGCCGGTCGCGCTCGCCGTCGTCCTCGCCATAGCCACCGGTGTCGGCGCGGGCCTGATCAACGGCTTCCTCATCGCCTACGGCAAGCTGCCGCCGTTCATCGCGACGCTGGCCATGCTGTCGGTGGCGCGCGGTCTGTCCCTGGTGATCTCCGGCGGTGTCCCGATCACCTTCCCGGCGTCGGTCTCGCATCTCGGTGACACCCTCGGCGGCTGGCTGCCGGTGCCCGTCCTGGTCATGGTGGCCATGGGGCTGTTCGCGGCCCTGGTGCTCGGCCGCACCTACATCGGCCGCTCGATGTACGCGATCGGCGGCAACGAGGAGGCCGCGCGGCTGTCGGGCCTCCGGGTCAATCGGCAGAAGCTCGCCATCTACGCCCTGTCCGGCGTGTTCGCCGCCGTCGCGGGCATCGTGCTCGCCGCCCGGCTGGGCTCCGCGCAGCCGCAGGCCGCCGACGGCTACGAGCTGGACGCCATCGCCGCGGTCGTCATCGGCGGCGCCTCCCTCGCGGGCGGCACCGGCAAGGCCTCGGGCACCTTCGTCGGCGCGCTGATCCTCGCGGTGCTCAGGAACGGTCTCAACCTGCTGAACGTGTCGGCCTTCTGGCAGCAGGTCGTGATCGGTGTCGTCATCGCCCTCGCCGTGCTGCTCGACGCGGTGCGCCGCAAGGCCGGGGCCACCCCGGTGGCCGGTGCGGGCGGCCCCAAGGGCAAGCAGGCGGCGACGTACGGGCTCGCCGCCGTGGTCACGGTGGCCGTCGTGGGTGCGACCTCCTTCCTGCACAGCGGCTCGACGTCCTCGGCGCACCCGAAGATGGGTCTGTCGCTGTCCACCCTCAACAACCCCTTCTTCGTGCAGATCCGCTCGGGCGCCGAGGCCGAGGCCAAGAAGCGCGGCGTGGACCTGACCGTCACGGACGCCCAGAACGACGCCTCCCAGCAGGCCAACCAGTTGCAGAACTTCACCAGCTCCAAGCTCGGTGCGATCATCGTCAACCCGGTGGACTCCGACGCGGCGAGCAACTCCGTGAAGGCCGCCGACCGGGCGGGCATCCCGGTCGTCGCCGTCGACCGCGGCGTCAACAAGGCGTCCATCGACGCGCTGATCGCCTCCGACAACGTCGCGGGCGGTGAGCTGGCGGCCCGGTCGATCGGCGAGAAGCTGGGCGGCAAGGGCAAGATCGTCATCCTGCAGGGCCAGGCGGGCACCTCCGCCGCCCGTGAGCGCGCGGCAGGCTTCGCCAAGGGCCTGAAGGCCTATCCGGGCATCCGGGTCGTCGCCCAGCAGCCCGCCGACTTCGACCGCACCAAGGGTCTGGACGTCATGTCCAACCTGCTCCAGTCACACCCGGACGTCCAGGGCGTCATCGCCGCGAACGACGAGATGGCCCTCGGTGCGATCAAGGCGCTCGGCTCCAAGGCGGGCAAGTCGGTGGCGGTCGTCGGCTTCGACGGCACCCCGGACGGCCTGACCGCGGTCAAGGGCGGCACGCTGTACGCGTCGGTCGCGCAGCAGCCGAGCCAGCTGGGCCGGATTGCCGTGGACAACGCCCTGGAGGCGGTGCACGGCAAGAAGGTCCAGCCGATGGTGAAGGTGCCGGTGAAGGTGGTCACGAAGCAGAACGTGGCGGGCTTCAGCGGCTGACGGCGCGCAGGGGCGGGCGGCCGTGTCCGACGGGTGCGGCCGCCCGCCCCGGACTTTTCTCAGGGAGACAACTCATGTACGACTACGACCTCCTGGTCGTGGGTTCGGCCAACGCGGACCTGGTGATCGGTGTCGAGCGGCGGCCCGCCGCCGGCGAGACGGTGCTGGGCGGCGACCTGGCCGTCCACCCGGGCGGAAAGGGCGCCAACCAGGCGGTCGCCGCCGCCCGGCTCGGCGCCCGTACGGCCCTGCTGGCGCGGGTCGGCGACGACGGCCACGGCCGGCTGCTGCTGGACTCGCTGCGCTCGGCCGGTGTGGACACCGCGAGCGTGCCGGCGGGCGGGGCACCGACCGGCGTCGCGCTGATCACCGTCGACCCGTCCGGGGACAACAGCATCGTGGTGTCGCCCGGCGCCAACTCCCGGCTCGACACCGGTGACGTGCGGCAGGCGGAGCGTCTGGTGCGCGGCTCCCGGGTGGTGTCGGCGCAACTGGAGATCCCTCTGGAGACGGTGGCGGAGGTCGTACGGACGCTGGGGGACGGGAACCGGTTCGTGCTCAACCCGTCGCCTCCGCGGCCGCTGCCGGCCGAGGTGCTCGCGGCCTGCGACCCGCTGATCGTCAACGAGCACGAGGCGCGGGTGCTGCTCGGTGACGCCCTCACCGGCGAGGACCCGGAGGATTGGGCGCGGCTGCTGCTGGCCGCGGGGCCACGTTCGGTGGTCGTGACGCTGGGCGCCGAGGGCGCGCTGGTGTGCGACGCGTCCGGGGTGCGGCGGGTGCCGCCGGTGAAGGTGGACGCGGTGGACACCACCGGTGCCGGGGACGCGTTCACCGCGGCGCTGGCCTGGAAGCTGGGATCGGGCGCGGAACTGGCCGAAGCCGCCGCCTACGCGGCCCGGGTCGGCGCGGCGGCGGTGACCAAGCGGGGCGCGCAGGAGTCGTACCCCACGGCGGCCGAGGTCGACGCGCTCGGGACCGGCGGCGGGAGGCCGGACGGCACGAGGGGCGGGGGACGATGAAGAAGGCAGGCATTCTCAACCGGCATCTGGCCGGTGCCGTGGCGGCACTGGGCCACGGGGACGGGGTCCTGGTGTGCGACGCGGGTATGCCGATACCGGACGGACCCCGTGTGGTGGACCTCGCCTTCCGCGCGGGCGTCCCCACCTTCGCCCAGGTCCTGGACGGGCTGCTGGACGAACTCGCGGTGGAGGGAGCCACGGCGGCCGAGGAGGTGCAGGCGGCCAACCCCGAAGCGAGTGCGCTGCTGGACGCCCGGCTGCCCGGACTGGCCCTGGTCCCGCACGAGGAGCTCAAGCGGCTGTCCGCGCGAGCACGGCTGGTCGTACGTACGGGTGAGGCCCGTCCCTACGCCAACGTGCTGCTGCGCTGCGGGGTGTTCTTCTAAGTTTCGAGGGGGCGTCCCCGGTCTTGTCGACCGGAGACGCCCCCTCGGCTTTCCCCCTACGTGCCGGAGCTTCGCAATCCCCCCACGGAATCCCCCCCGAAGCCCTGACGCGTAGTACGACACCGGATGGCGGCGAAGGGTTGCACGCCCGTGAAAAGTTTTTTCGCGGGCCCCTAGTAGCTCAGTCCGTACCCCAGCGGATACAGCTCCTTCGCCGGGTCGTCCGCCCGTGCGACGGGCACCGGGAGCTTGCCGCGCGGCTTCACCCGGCCAGCGATCACCCGTGCGGCGGCACGGAGTTCGACGTCGGTCCAGCAGTAGGCGGCCAGGTGCGCCTTGACCTCGGTGAGCTGGGCGACGTCGTACGGGTTGCGGATCGCCAGCGCGATCACCGGCCGCCCGGTGGCCAGCAGGCGCCGGACCAGGGTGCGTTGGGAGCTGGCCGCGGTCACGTTGTACGTGGCGACGATCACCGCGTCGGCGTCCTGGGCGGCGCTGACCGCCCTGGTGATGGCGTCCGCGGTGGGGGCGGTGCCGGTGGACAGTGCCGTGGCGGTGAAGCCCAGTCCGGTCAGCGCGGCGGCCAGCACTCCGGTGGGCGGGCCGGTGGTGCCGGAGGGGGAGGCCGGGTCGGCGCCGACCACCAGGACCCTCGGCTGCCTGCGCCGGTCCAGCGGGAGCAGCCGGCCCTCGTTGACCAGCAGGGTGGTGGTGCGGTCGGCGATGTGGTCGGCGGCGGCGAGGTGCTGCTTGTTGCCCACGGTCCGGTCGACGCCCGCGCGGGTGACGCGGGTGTTCTGGAAGAGACCGAGCCTCGCCTTCATGCGCAGGATGCGGAGAACCGATTCCTCCACGCGGGCCTCGGTCAGCTCGCCGTTGCGGACGGCCGCCACCACCGCGTTCCAGGCCACGTCCATCGACGGCGGGTTGAGGAGCTGGTCCACCCCGGCCTTGAGCGCGAGCACCGGCACCCGGTCGTCGCCGTACTTGGTGCGGACGCCCTCCATGCCGAGGGAGTCGGTGATGACCACGCCGTCGTAGCCGAGTTCGCCGCGCAGGATGCCGGTGACGATCGGGTGGGAGAGGGTGGCGGGGTCGCCGGAGGGGTCGAGCGCGGGGAACTGGATGTGCGCGGTCATCACCGAGTCGATGCCCGCGGCGACGGCGGCCCGGAACGGCACCGCGTCCAGCGTGTCCCACTGCTCCCGGCTGTGCGTGATGACGGGGAAGCCGGTGTGGCTGTCGACGGCGGTGTCGCCGTGGCCCGGGAAGTGCTTGGCCGTGGCCGCGACCCCGGCCGCCTGGTAACCCTTCACCTCGGCCGCCACCAGGGCGCCGACGAGGGCGGGGTCGGCGCCGAAGGACCGTACGCCGATGACCGGGTTGGCCGGGTTGACGTTGACGTCGGCGTCGGGCGCGTAGTCCTGGTTGACGCCCATCGCGCGCAGCTCGGTGCCGGAGATACGGCCGGTGGTACGCACGTCGGTGCGGGAGCGGCCGGCGGCGAGCGCCATGGCACCGGGGAGCAGGGTGGCGGGCTTGCCGATCCGGCAGACGGCGCCGTGCTCCTGGTCGGTGGCGATGAGCATGGGCAGCCCGCGCGGCCGGGTCAGCGAGGAGCGCTGGATGCCGTTGGAGAGCTCGGCGATCTGGTGCGGGTCGCGGGTGTTGTGCGCCCAGGTGAAGTAGATGATGCCGCCGACCCGGTACCGCTCGATCAGCTCGTCGGCGGTGCGGACGCCGAGTTCCTCGAGGTTGGCGTCGATGTCCGCCTGGTCGGGAGCGGTGGCGGAGTGGCCGTAGATCCGGGAGACGAAGAGCTGGCCGACCTTCTCCTCCAGCGTCATCCGGGCGATGACCGCGCGCAGCGCCGCGTCGTCCGGGGCGGCGGCGTGGGCCCTGCCGGAGGCGGCGGGGACGGCGAGCGCTGCGCCGAGGCCGGCCGCGCTCGCGAACAGGGACCGTCTGGAGGGCCCCGTGGTGTTTCCCGTGCTTCCCGTGCTGGTGTGGTGCACGTGCGCCCCTTCCGAAGGAGAGAACCGCTGAAGGAAACTTTCGGAAGTCACCAATATCCGGGAAGTTTCTTTCCGTCAAGGGAACTCACGGGGCATCACCCACCGCGACCGTGAACGGAGAAGGGGGCGCCGGACGGGATCCGGCGCCCCCTCCCCCGTCTGCCCTACGGGCGCAGCGCGGGCTCGCGCTCCACGTCCCGTACGTCCAGCCGGCCGTCGAACCGGGCCAGCGGCTTCGCCGCCGACGGGTCGGCCTGGACCGCCGGGGACGCCACCCCGGCCCACTTGAGGATGCGGGCGGTGGCGAAGGCCCGCTCGTCGGCGACGAGCCCGGCGACGTTCGCGCCGTGGTTCATGCCGGGCGCGGTGAACACGTAGGAGTCACGGGCGCCCGCGCCGGGGCGGAAGCGCTCCGAGCCCCACGGGTCGTTCTGCCCGTACACGAAGAGCATGTGCCGGGCATCGTGCCGGACCCAGTTGTCCACGTCCCGCATGGCGCCGTGCTGGAAGCGCATCGGGATGGAGCGGGGCACGAAGTTGCGCGGCGGCTGGTAGCCGTAGCGGATCAGCTTCCGCTCGATGTGCGGGAAGTGGATGGTGGGCGCGCCGAGTTGGGTGCCCGCCTGGTAGTAGTACGGCGTGTACTGCTCCAGACCCTGGTCGGTGTAGGCGGAGAAGCCGGAGATGGTGTCCACCGAGTCCCAGATCGCGTCGTCGGTCGCGGTGGCCGCGCCGGACGGGATCGAGTCGCAGTCGGCGAGGCCGCTGTACTGCCAGAAGCCCCACACGTAGTCCAGGACGACGGCCTCGTACGCCTTGTCCAGGGAGCCGATGGTGGTGAAGGTGTAGCCGTTGTCGGCGGCGTACCGGGCGTACCGCTGCTCCAGCGGCTTGCGGCGGACGAGCGCCTCGCGCTGGACGGCGTCGAGCTTGTCGCGGCACTCCTCGGTGCCGACGCGCTCGAAGAAGCGGTCGTAGGCGGAGTCCTCGTCGTTGACCACGTCGTTGGGGGCGACGTAGGCGACCACGCCGTCCATGTCGTGGGGGTAGAAGCGCTCGTAGTAGGTGGCCGTCATGCCGCCCTTGGAGCCGCCGGTGGCCAGCCAGTTGGCGGAGTACAGCGGCTTCAGCGCCTCGAAGACGCGGTGCTGGTCGCTCGCCGCCTGCCAGATGTCCAGCTTGGACCAGTCGGCCGGGGCCGGGCGGGACGGGGTGAAGAAGCGGTACTCCAGCGAGACCTGGTTGCCGTCCACGATCTGGGTGGGTTCGCGGCGGGACGGTGTGGTGGAGACGTTGTAGCCGCTGGTGTAGAAGACGGTCGGGCGGCTCACGTCCTTGTGCAGCACGGTGATCCGCTGCTGGAAGGTGCCCCGGTCCGGGTGCCGGTGGTCGACCGGCTGGGTGAAGTTCAGGACGAAGTAGCGGTAGCCGGTGTACGGCTTCTCCTCCACCAGGCTGATGCCGGGTATCGCCAGCAGCCGGTCCTTGATGTCCGTGGGTGCCGGCGGTGCGGTGGTGGCCGCCCCCGCTGTGCCCGCCGTGCCCAGTGTGCCGATGAGCACCGTGAGCGCCAGCAGCCATCTCAGCGCCTTGCGCATGCGCACTCTCCCCTGTGAGACAGATGTCCGCCGGAAGCTATCCGAGCAACTGCCTTCACACCAGAGGGGATTGGCCGGTTCGCGCGATCAGCACAGAATCCAGCCGGAGGCCACGGTGCCCCGGCCGGCCGCTCCGCGCACCTTGACGCACCGGTGCCCGGCGTGGACGGTCACCGGTCCGGCGTGGTGCTGGTAGCGCCCCCGGTCCGTCACCGGCCGGTTGCCGCGTGCCTGCACGCTGACCAGCAGGATGCCGGAGCCGGACTTCTTGGCGACCGTGGTGGCGCACACGTAGCCGTCGCTCCGGTAGAGGTGGACGGTGCCGGTCCGGAACGGCACCGTGCGCACCTCGCGTCCCGCGCACCGCCCGCTCGTCGCCGCCTCGGCGGCGCCGGGGGCCGCGAGGGCGAACGCCCCGGACAGGGACAGCGCGGCCGCGCCGAGTGCCGCCCACCGCCGTATCGCCCCACCGTCCACCGCTCGTCCTTCCCCGCCCCCGTGGGCACACTTTTGCGATCTACGTACTGATGTACGGACGCTTCGGATGTGCCGGATGGTTGCGCGGCTCCCGGCGACCGTGCCCCTCAGGAGGTGACGCCGACCGGCTCCTCGGGCTCCGACTGCCCGATGAAGGTCCGCCACATGTCGGCGTACCGGCCGTCGCGGGCGAGGAGCTCGGTGTGGTGCCCGTCCTCCACGATCCGGCCGTTCTCCATCACCACGACCCGGTCGGCACGGGCGGCCGTGGTCAGCCGGTGGGCCACCACCAGGGTGGTACGGCGGCCCGCGAGCCGGTCGGTGGCCTGGTTGACCTGCGCCTCGGTGGCCAGGTCCAGCGCGGCGGTCGCCTCGTCCAGCAGCAGCACGTCGGGGTCGACCAGTTCGGCGCGGGCCAGCGCGATGAGCTGGCGCTGCCCGGCCGAGAGATTGCGGCCGCGCTCGGCGACCTCGTGCAGATAGCCGCCGTCGAGGGTGGCGATCATCTCGTGCGCGCCGACCGCCCGCGCGGCCGCCTCCACCTCGGCGTCGGTGGCGTCCGGCCGCCCGTACGCGATGGCGTCCCGGACCGTGCCGGGGAACAGGTACGCCTCCTGCGGCACCACCCCGAGCCGGTGCCGGTACGAGGTGAGGTCGAGCGTGCGCAGATCGGTGCCGTCGGCGGTGACCCGGCCCGAGGTCGGGTCGTAGAACCGCGCGACCAGCTTGACCAGGGTCGACTTGCCCGCGCCGGTCTCGCCCACGAACGCCACGGTCTGCCCGGCCGGGATGGCGAGGTCGATCCCGGTGAGCGCCTCCTCCTCGTCGCCGTACGCGAAGGACACGTCCTCGAAGGCGATGTCGCCGCGCAGCGAGAGCACCTCCAGCGGGGCGTGGGCGGCCCCGGTGGAGGCCGGTTCGCGCAGCAGCTCCTGGATGCGGCCCAGCGACACGGTGGCCTGCTGGTACCCGTCGAAGACCTGGGACAACTGCTGCACGGGGGCGAAGAACAGGTCGATGTAGAGCAGGTAGGCCACCAGCGCGCCCGTGGTCAGCGTGGCCGCCTCCACCCGCCCGGCGCCCGAGATCAGCACGGCGGCGGCCGCGACCGAGGACAGGAGCTGGACGAAGGGGAAGTAGACGGAGATCAGCCATTGGCCCCGGATACGGGCCTGCCGGTAGGACTCGCTGCGCTCGGCGAACCGGCGCCCGCCGTCCCGCTCGCGGCGGAACGCCTGCACGATCCTCAGGCCCGCCACCGACTCCTGGAGGTCGGCGTTGACCACCGACACCCGCTCCCGCGCCAGCTCGTACGCCTTCACACTGGCCCGGCGGAAGAAGAAGGTGGCGAGGATCAGCGGGGGCAGCGTGGCGAACACGACCAGCGCGAGCTGGACGTCCAGCACCAGCAGGGCGCCCATGATGCCGAAGAAGGTGACGACGGAGACGAACGCGGTGACCAGGCCGGTCTGCAGGAAGCTGGACAGCGCGTCCACGTCCGTGGTCATCCGGGTCATGATCCGGCCGGTCAGCTCGCGCTCGTAGTAGTCCAGGCCGAGCCGCTGGAGCTGGGTGAAGATCTTCAGCCGCAGCGCGTACAGCACCCGCTCGCCGGTGCGGCCGGTCATCCGGGTCTCGCCGTACTGCGCGGTCCACTGCACCAGCACGGTGAGCAGACCGAGCAGGGAGGCCGCCCACACCGCGCCGAGCGCGGTACGGGTCACGCCCTCGTCGATGCCGTGCCGGATCAGCACCGGGAGCAGCAGGCCGGAACCCGCGTCGACGGCGACCAGCGCCAGGCTGACCAGCAGGGGACGCCCGAAGCCGTGCAGCAGGCGGCGCAGCCCGTAGGAGTCCTCGGCGCGGACCGCGCGGGCCTCGTCCACGTCCGGCGTGTCGGTGGCCGGGGGCAGCGCCTCCACCTGGGCGAGCAGCTCGGGGGTGGCCGGGGTGCCGGAGAGGGTCTGCTCGCGCGGCGTGCGGTCGCCGGTCCACAGCCTGGGGGTGACCCCGCGCTCGGCGTCGAACTCGGCGTCCAGCTCCTCGCGCACGGAGGTGTCCTCGGTGCGCTCGGCCGGGCGGGCGTGGCCCGGCGAGGGGGCGCCCAGTTCGTCGGGGTCGGTGAGCAGCCTGCGGTAGAGCGGACAGCGCTCCTGGAGTTCCTCGTCGGTGCCGAGGTCGACCAGGCGGCCGCCGTCCAGCACGGCGATGCGGTCGGCGAGGCTGAGGGTGGAGCGGCGGTGTGCGATGAGCAGGGTGGTGCGGCCCGCCATGACGTGGGCCAGCGCCTCGTGGATCTCGTGCTCGACCCGGACGTCCACCGCCGAGGTGGCGTCGTCCAGCACCAGCAGGCGGGGGTCGGTGAGCAGGGCGCGGGCGAGCGCGAGGCGCTGGCGCTGGCCGCCGGAGAGGGTCAGGCCGTGCTCGCCGACCTTGGTGTCGTACCCGGCGGGCAGCTCGCGGACGAACCGGTCCGCCTGGGCGGCGCGCGCGGCGGCCTCGATCTCGTCCTGGGTGGCGTCGGGGCGGCCGTACGCGATGTTCTCGCGGACGGTGGCGGAGAACAGGAAGGAGTCCTCCGGGACCAGGCCGATCGCGGCGCGCAGCGAGTCGAGCGTCAGCTCGCGCACGTCGTGGCCGCCGACCAGGACGGCGCCGTGGGTGACGTCGTAGAAGCGCGGCAGCAGCAGGGAGAGGGTGGACTTGCCGGAGCCGGAGGAGCCGACGACGGCCAGGGTCTCGCCCGGGCGGATCTCCAGGCTGAGCCCGTCGAGGACCGGCCGCCCGGGGTCGTAGCCGAAGGAGACGTCGTCGAACTCGACGGAGGCGGGGGCGTCGGCCGGGAGGGTCTTGGTGCCGTCCTTGAGGGACGGCTCGGTGTCGATCAGCTCCAGGACGCGCTCGGTGCCCGCGCGGGCCTGCTGGCCGACGGTGAGGACCACGGCGAGCATCCGGACCGGGCCGACGAGCTGGGCGAGGTAGGTGGAGAAGGCCACGAAGGTGCCGAGCGTGATGTGCCCGCGCACCGCCAGCCAGCCGCCGAGGGCCAGCATCGCGACCTGGCCGAGCGCGGGGACGGCCTGGAGGGCGGGGGTGTACTTGCTGTTCAGCCGGATGGTGCGCAGCCGTCCCGCGAACAGCCTGCGGCCGACCTCCCGCAGCTTCCCGGTCTCCTGCTCCTCCTGCCCGAACCCCTTCACCACGCGGACGCCGCTCACCGCGCCGTCGACCACGCCCGCGACGGCGGCGGCCTGGGCCTGGGCGTACCAGGTGGCGGGGTGCAGCCGGGTCCGGCTGCGGCGGGCGATCCACCCGAGGGCCGGCGCGACGGCGAGGGCGACCAGGGTCAGCGGGAGCGACAGCCAGGCCATGATGCCGAGCGAGATCAGGAAGAGCAGGACGTTCCCGATGGTCATCGGGAGCATGAACAGCAACCCCTGGATGAGCTGGAGGTCGCTGGTGGCCCGGCCGACGACCTGCCCCGTGGACAGCTCGTCCTGACGGCGGCCGTCGAGCCGGGTGATCGTGTCGTACATCCCGGTGCGGAGGTCGTGCTGGACGTCCAGGGCGAGCCGGCCGCCGTAGTAGCGGCGGACGTAGGTGAGGGCGTAGATCAGCAGGGCGGCGGCGATCAGGGCGCCGGCCCAGGGGGCCATGTCACGGGTGTGGTCGCCGATCACGTCGTCGATGATCACCTTGGTGATCAGCGGGACGACGGCCATGACGGCCATCCCGCCCAGGGAGGCGCCCAGCGCCAGGACGACGTCCTTCGGATGGCGCCAGGCGTATCCCGCCAGTCGTCGCGCCCATCCTCGTTGCGGTCCCACGCGGGTGTCCTCCATCGCTCTGCCTGATCTTCCGTGAGGCACAAACACGGGGGTGCATGGGGGTATTCCGGACGGAGGTGTGCCGCCCGGCGGGCGGGGCGTCCGGGTTCGTGCCGGAATGCGTCGCGTCGTACGGCCTCTGCGCCGGAGGCGGTCATGGACAAGGGCAGCATCGACGTGCCGGACGCGGCCGACCTGGACGCGGCGGCCCGGCGGTACCGCGCGTCCCAGGGGTGGTCGCTCCCGGACGGCGGCCACCCGGTCCGGCCGGTGGACCTGCACGGCGCGGAGGACCTGCGGCGGGCGATCCACGCGGTGGGGCGGGGGCGGCGCGATCCGCACGACGCGATCCGTCGGCAGGTGGAGGAGCGGGCGCGGGCACTGGGGTGACGGAGGCCGAACAGGCATGCTTTCGCGGGGTGTCGGCGTTCGCGGTGCCGGTGGCGGCGAGGGCTGCGAGCGCGGTGCGCATGCCGGTCACCGCAGGACGTGCACGGTGACCGGCGGGAGAGCGCGCGGTGAAGGATCAGCCCTGCGGCGGGGTCGCGACGAACGCCTCGCGGGGGGTGCTGGTGGGGACGTACAGGGACGTCTTGGCGGTGGTGGGGACCAGGTCCTTGTGGATGGCCCTGGCGACGGTCTGGATGGTGGCGACGCCGTAGTCCATCGTGCTGTTGTCCTGGGTCAGCACGGTGATCGTGTAGTCGTGTCCGCCGCCGTTGAAGGTGCCGAGGCTGTGGACGCGCCAGCCGTGGGTGGAGCGCTGCAGCCAGCCGTTCTTGACGTGCACGGCGACGGTGGAGGGGGCGCCCGCGGGGGTGCCCCAGCGCTGGGACGAGATGACCTTGCCCATCAACTTCAGGATGTAGGCACGGGAGTTGTCGCTCAGCACGGAGTTCTTGGCGGTGACGAGCTTGAGCAGCTTCTGCTCGTCGGTGACGTTGATCTGGGTCAGACCCCAGTAGCCGTTCGCACCCGGCGTCGTCTTCGTCATCCCGGCGGCCGTGAGGAAGCTCTTGACCTTCGTCGCGCCGAGCTGCTTCCACAGCTTGCTGGTCGCGGTGTTGTCCGACTTCGTGATCATCGTCGTGGCCAGCGAGGTCTCGGTACTGGTCAGATACCGGTTGTGCTTCTTCGCGTCCCACAACAGGGTCGCCAGCACGGTGACCTTGACGGTGCTGGCGGAGTCGTACGAGCTGGTCGCCCGCAGGGTGCACGTCGTCTTCGTGCCCGCCTCGTACACCCCGAGCGCCACGCTGCCCTTGCGGTTGGCGAGCGCGGCGGTGATGTCCTTGCTCAGCTTCGCCGCGAGCCCGGCCTTGGCGGAGGTACAGGTCACCGCGCCGGCGGCGGATGCGGGGGCGGCCCCGACGACGGGCACGAGCAGCGCTCCGCCCAGCACAGCAGCGAGCGCACCTTTACGGGCGCGGGGTGATATCCGATGCGTCATGCACGGATTGACTATTGGGGAGGGGGGAGGGTTGCACTGGTG
>NZ_MUNH01000524.1:0-8878 GCF_002154615.1 Streptomyces recifensis | reverse complement strand
ATCAGGCCCATCAGCATGCGGATGGTGGTGGTCTTGCCGGAGCCGTTGGGGCCGAGGAAGCCGAAGACGCTGCCCGCCGGGACGGTCAGGTCCAGACCGTCCACGGCGAGCTGTCCGCCCCGGTACCGCTTGGTGAGGCTGCGCGTGGCGATGGCGGGCGCGGTCTCGTCCCCGGTGGCGGACGCTGGCTCCATCGGTCCCCTTCGTGTGTCGGGCGGCTCCGGCGGGGCGGACTACTTGTCCGCGTCGGCCGCCTTGACCAGGGCGTCCTTGGTGACCGCGCCCGCGTAGACCTTGCCGTCGTCGGTGATCAGGGCGTTGACCAGGCGGGTGGAGAAGACGGTGCCCTTGCCGAAGCCGCCGGAGACCTGGTCGCCCAGCGAGCCGAGGAAGCCGCCCGTCGCGCCGCCCTGCTGGGACGTCTTGTCCCCCTCGGCGCCGGTGTCGAACTTGGCGATGGTGGTCCAGCCCTCGCCGATGGTGTCGGCGCCGCTCAGACCGCCCGGCGCGAACTGCCCGCCGAAGCCGGGGGTGTGCTCGTCCTTGCCCGGCTTCTCCTCGGTCACCTTGGCGCCCTTGGGCGGGCGGAAGTCGAAGGTGGAGGCGGGCGGGGCGGCGAAGGAGATCTTGGTGAAGCCCGCGTCGAGGACGGGCGCGCCGCCGCTCTTCGGGGTGAGGGTGAACTTCAGCGGCAGGCCGGTCCTGGCGTCGACGCCGATGGTGACGTCACGGACGGTGGAGCCGGACTGCTTGGGCTTGATCACGAGCTGGTAGGCATCCCGGCCGGCGATGCGGGCGGTGCCGTCGACGGTGACCGAGGTGGTGGAGTCGACCGACTTCAGCGCCTCCTCGGCGAAGTCGTCGGGCGTGGCGCTCGGCCGGTGCTCGCGCTTCTCGCCGGTGTGCTGGGCGGTCGTGTGGAAGACCTCGTTGCTCGCGCTGTCGTAGCCCCACACGTCCTTGTCGTGGTGGATGAGGCTGTACTCGGCGTCGCGCTCCAGCAGCGAGACCTTCTGCTTCTCGGGGCCGTCGGCGGCCACGCGCAGGGTGTGGGTGCCGGACGCCAGCTCGGTGAGCTTGGTCCGCGGGTCGGCGGAGGAGTCCTCGTGGCCGGAGCCCATGCCGCCCTGGAGGCTGCCGAGGTCGGGCAGGCCGAGGTCGGTGCTGATCTTCACGGTGCCGGACATCCGCTGGACGTCGGACTTGGCGATCTTCTCGACGAGCTGCTGCGCGGTGATCTTCGGCAGGTCCGGGTCGCCGGAGGCGGCGAGCGCCGGAACCAGCCCGATGGTGGCGGCCGCGACACCCACCACCGCGACGGGCACGACGTACCGGGCGGCCTTGCGGCGTCCGGTACGCGGGTCCTCGTCGGGGCCGGTGCCGGTCGCGTGGTCGGATTCGTACGGTGCCATGTCTGCCTTACCTCCGTCGTCGGCGGCGGCTGCGCTCGATGGGTCCACCTGAGCCGCCATTCTCACCCGGATCGGTGAGGAGTGGTGGTTTCCCTGGTTCCCATCACACCAATACGACAGTCCTCGTACGTCAGCCCACGGAGCCAACTCGGCGTACACCTGCGGTATGACGTACGGACCGGGCGCCCGCACCGACCCGTAGGGGTCGCACGAGCGCCCGCACGCGCCAGGCCCTGCCGGACGGGCCCTAGCCCGCCCGGTGCACCACGGCGTCGCACAGTTCGATCAGGGCCGACTTGGCGGTGCAGTCCTTCAGCGGGGCGAGGGCCGCGCGGGCCTCCTCCGCGTACCGGACCGCGTCGCGGCGGGCCTGGTCCAGCGCGGGGTGGGCGCGCAGGGCGGTGAGCGCCTCGGCGAGCCGGGCGTCGTCGCTGAGGTCGGAGTCCAGCAGCTCGCACAGCGCGAGGTCGGCGGGCTCGCCGAGCCGGGCGGCGCGCTCGCGCAGCCGGAGCACGGGCAGCGTGGGCACGCCCTCGCGCAGATCGGTGCCGGGGGTCTTGCCGGACTCGTCGGAGTCGGAGGCGATGTCCAGCACGTCGTCGGCGAGCTGGAAGGCGACACCGAGCCGCTCGCCGTACTGGGTGAGCACGTCGACCACGCTCTCGTCGGCGCCCGACATCATGGCGCCGAACCGGCAGGACACGGCGACCAGCGAGCCCGTCTTGCCGGAGAGCACGTCGAGGTAGTGCTCGACCGGGTCGCGGCCGTCCTGGGGACCCGCGGTCTCCATTATCTGGCCGGTGACGAGGCGCTCGAAGGCGAGGGCCTGCACCCGGACGGCCTCAGGGCCGAGATCGGCGAGTATCTGCGTCGCGCGGGCGAAGAGGAAGTCACCGGTGAGCACCGCGACCGAGTTGCCCCAGCGGGTGTTGGCGCTGGCCACGCCGCGCCGCACGGCCGCCTCGTCCATGACGTCGTCGTGGTAGAGCGTGGCCAGGTGGGTCAGCTCGACGACGACGGCCGAGGGGATGACACGCGGGGCGTGCCCGTCGCCGAACTGGGCGGACAGCAGCACGAGCAGCGGACGGAACCGCTTGCCGCCGGCCCGCACCAGGTGCTGGGCGGACCCGGTGATGAAGGGGACGTCGCTCTTGGTGGCCTCTAGCAGGCCCGCCTCGACAGCCGCCAGTCCGGCCTGGACATCGGCTTCCAGTGCCTGGTCCCGCACGCTCAGCCCGAACGGCCCGACGACGGTCACGAGGTTCTCCTGTCTGCTGGTGTCTGCTGGCGACTTCACGGCTTGTCGATAGGTCGCTGCCATCAGTCAAGTCAGCGTATCCGGTCCTCTTTCGATCACCGATCGCACCCACCGGTCCAGCTCGTGAGGTATCGGATTTCGTCCGGCATGTACCGGATGGGTGGACAACGGTCGGTATAGGGGGAGTCGGTCGGACGATCCGACACTCCGGGGGTCACACCGGGCCAACGAACGGGAGAGTGCGAGAGGTTCCGCCTTCGGGGGACCGACACTCCCTAATACGCACAGACGGCCCAAATCCACATAATCCCCCATGTCTTATTTTGCGTATTTTGCGATTCCGTGAGTTGGCTCACGCGACCGCCCAGTCGCGCGTACCCCGCCAGACCCCCCTCTCACCCCCTTCTTACCGTGCGCGGTACGGAAGTTGAGGATTGGCGGGCGCAAAGGATCAAGTGGGCCATTTGGGACAGACCAAGGTCAACTAGCGCTTTGGGTGAATCCGGTGCTTGTTCCGGACATGTGCGGTCGCATACGTTCCCGCCCTGTCAGGCGAACGCCGAATCCTGCCGCGCCTGGCACACCCACTCACGAACTCATTCGTACGGCAGGAGCGGGGGACCCAGGTAAGCCGCCGGACCGGCGCGACCCATGTCGCGCCGGGACGGCTCGGGGTGAAGCCGTCATCGTCCCCGGTGTCCGACGGGCACCGGGGGCGACGCGGCCGGGCACCTCCCCGCCCGAACCCGACAGCTCACCTCGCAGGCGACGGAGAGGAAACACCGACATGTCTGCTGCTGCTCAGCCGCGCCGTGCCCGCACCAAGCGCCTCGTCCGCACGCTCGCCGTCGCCGGTACCGGTGCCGCGATGTTCGCACTCCCCGTCATCGGCGCCACCAGCGCCTCCGCAGCCCCGGCCGCCAAGCCCGCCGCCGCCTCCGCCGTGTACCCGAACAACCTCGACGGCTGGATCCGCCAGTCCCTGGCGATCATGGCCGAGAAGGGCATCCCGGGCACCTACAACGGCATCCACCGCAACGTGATGCGCGAGTCCTCGGGCAACCCGCTGGCCATCAACAACTGGGACATCAACGCCATCAACGGCACCCCGTCCAAGGGCCTGCTCCAGGTGATCGACCCGACCTTCCGTACGTACCACGTCGCCGGCACGTCCTTCGACCCGTACAACCCGGTCGCCAACATCACCGCCGCCTGCAACTACGCGTACCACCGCTACGGCTCGATCGACAACGTCAACAGCGCGTACTGAGCCCCCCGCACGATCACTGTGCACCACGGCCCCCGTCGCACGCCTCGCGCGTGCGGCGGGGGCCGTCGGCGTCAGGGGGTGAACAGACGCTCCAGGACGACGGCCACTCCGTCGTCCTCGTTGGAGAGGGTCACCTCGTCGGCCACCGCCTTCAGTTCCGGGTGGGCGCCGGCCATGGCGACGCCGTGGGCCGCCCACTGGAACATCGGGATGTCGTTCGGCATGTCGCCGAAGGCGACGGCGTCGGCGCGGCCGAGGCCCAGGTGCTCGGCGGCCAGCGCGAGGCCGGTCGCCTTGGTGATGCCGCACGGCTGCAGCTCGACCGTGCCGGGTCCCGACATGGTGACCGTGGCCAGCGAACCGACGACCGAGCGGGCGGTGGCCGCCAGTTCGTCGTCGGAGAGCCGGTCGTGGCGCAGCAGCACCTTGCTGATCGGCGCCCGCCAGAGCTGCTCGCGCCGCTCCACCCGTACGGCGGGCAGGGTCGGGTGCGGCATCCGGTAGCCGGACTCGATCAGGGTGAGCCCGTCCACGCCGTCCTGGTCGGCGGCCGCGTGCACCTGGCCGACCTCGGCCTCGATCTTGCCGAGCGCGGTCTCGGCCAGCTCCCGGTCCAGCCGGACCGACCACAGCAGGGTGCCGGTGGCGGCGTCGTACACCTGGGCACCCTGCGCGCACACCGCGAGCCCCGAACCGCCGAGCGCGGCCAGCAGGGGGCGTACGCGGGGCGCGGGGCGGCCCGTCACCACCAGGTGCCGGGCACCGGCGCGGGCCGCCTCCGCGAGCGCGGCGAGCGACCTGGCGGAGACCGTGTCGTCGCCGCGCAGCAGCGTCCCGTCCAGGTCGGTGGCGATGAGCGAGGGACGGGAGAGAGGGGAGGGTGCGGCCATGATCAGAGAATACGGATCACCGGCGCTCCCGACTCACCCCGCGCACACCGGAGTTGGCGCGTCGCTCAGCTCCGCGCGCCGTGTGCCGCGGCCAGGTGTTTCGCCAGCCTCGGGGAGGCGAATTCCGTACCGCACACGAAGCGCATCACCGGGCCGTACGAGGCGGCGGCGGGCAGGCCGGTGAAGTAGAGGCCGGGCAGCGAGGAGACGTAGCCGGGGCCCAGGCGCGGCGCGCCCCGCGTGACCGCCAGGTCCGTGCGCAGGCCGGGGCCGAGGAAGTCCAGCGCGGCCAGGTCGACCCGGTAGCCGGTGGCCGCGATGACGTGGTCGGCGGTGAGCCGGTCGGTGCGTCCGCCGTGGGTGCGCACGGTGAGCACCGGCGCGCCGTCCACCGCCTCGGCGGACACCACCCGAGCCACCTCCCTCACCTGCACCCGGCCCTCGAAGCGCTCCCGCAGCCACCAGGCGCCGAGCGGGCCGAGCACCCGGCGGACCAGATGGTGCCGGACGCTCTCGGGCAGGAAGCGGTAGGGCTGGGCGTGGTAACTGAGCGCCCACAGCGACCAGGCGCGGCCGAACGGCGACTCGGGACGGAACCTCGGCTGCTCCCAGGGCGGCGCGCCGAAGGCGACCTTCCCCCGGCCGCGCGAGACGACCCGTACGCGGGCGCCCGCCTCGGCGGCGAGCGCGGCGGTCTCCAGCGCGGACTGGCCGGCGCCGACGACGATCAGCTCCTTGCCCGCGAAGCGGCCCAGGTCGTGGTGGAGGGAGCTGTGCGTGACCAGCGCGGGGCCGCCGAAGGCCGCTCCGGCCAGCTCGGGCGGCAGGTGGGCGAAGCCGGAGAGCCCGGTGGCGACCACCACCGCGCGGGCGGCGAACTGCTCCCCGGAGTCCAGCTTCAGCTCGAACCCGCCGGGCCGCCCCCGCTCCACCGACACCACCCGGACCTGCTCGAGGTCCGGCACCAAACGCTGCCGGAACCACTCCCCGTAGGCGATGAAGGTCTCCGCCGGGATGATGTCCTCGTCGGTGACCAGCCGCCGGACGCCCGCCGCGTCGCAGTAGTCGGCGAGCGTGTGGCCGGGCTGCGGGCAGTCGAGGTTCGAGGCGGCCGGGGTGGACTTCAGCAGCATCCCCTCCGGCATGTGCGCGCGCCAGCTCACCATGGGGTCGCCGAAGACCCGTACGGGGATGCCGCGCGCCCGCAGATGGGCGGCGGTGGACAGGCCGTACGGCCCGGCCCCGATGACTGCAACCGGTCGGATCACGAAGTCCCTCCCCAGGACGCGGTACGCCACGTGTGTGGCCTTGCCTACTTCGTGGAGTGCGAGGTGCCGCCGCCCCGGCGGCTGGTGCGCCAGAGCTGGTAGAGGTGCTTGGCGCCGGGGCGGCCGAAGCGGGCGAGCATCGTGAGGAACGGCATCGGGTCGTCGCCCGCGAGCCACGCCAGCTCCGTGCCCTCGGCCCGCGCGGGGGCGGACGGCGTGGTGTAGCCGCTGCGCCGGTAGGCGAGCCAAGCGGGCAGGTCGATGTTCTCCACGACGAACCGCCGCCCGGCCCGCTGCTCCCCCTCGGGGACGGCCCGGCCGGTGAGGTTCAGGTGCAGGGCCCGTACGACGTCCACGCCCGACTCGCTCTCGAAGAGCCGGAACTGGGCGCCCATGCGGGGGTTGAAGTCCAGCAGCTTGTACTGGCCGTCACGGCGGTCGAAACGCAGGTCGAGGTCGACGACCCCGGCGAAGCCGAGCTGCTTCACGAACCGGGTCGCCAGGTCCGCGAGTTCGGGGTTGTCGACCACGTACGCGTGGGCCGTCATGCCCGCGTGCGGGGGCCAGGAGCGGACCTTGACGCCGGTGAAGACGGCGAGCGGGTTGGCGTCCGCGTCGAAGCAGGCGTGCACGATCCAGTCCTCGGCCGCCTCCCTCGGCAGGTACTCCTGGAGGATCACACCGGGGTCGTCGCCCCAGTCGCGGGCCAGGGCCAGCAGACCGGCGCGACTGCCGATCCGGGTGGTGCCGCCGACGGCCGGGCGGCTGCGCCGGACGAACGCCTCCCGGTTCTTGGCCACCACCGGGAACAGCGCCTCGTCCGCGAAGGCCACGACCTGGTCGTACGAGGTCGGGAAGACGGTCGTGGGGCTGGCGACGCCGTGCTCCTCGCACAGCTCGTGCAGCCCCTGCTTGCTGGCCAGCCGCCTCGGCAGGGCCGGGTCGACGGGCGGGAAGAGGAAGGCACCGGACAGCTCGTCCTGGTGCTCGGCGATCAGTACGGCGGCTTCCTCGTCGGTCGGGATCAGGACCGTCGGCCGGCCGATCCGGCGCCCGATCCGGCGCAGCCCCTCGACCAGGTGCTCCGGCTCCTCCGCGCCGGTCGTCGGCCAGACGAACGCCCGCTCCAGATACCGGGAGGCGGCGGCCGGGGTGTACGGATCCTCGGTGATGGCGTACATCGGCACCCCCAGCCGGCCCAGGCTGCGGATCGCGCCGACTCCGCCGTGGTGCAGCGGATATCCGCCGAACTTGACTATCAGGCCCGGTACTTCGCGGTCCGCCTCGATGGGCGCGCCAAAGCGTCTTCCGGCCACGGGTCCCCCCACGTGTCCCCCCTTTGGACCGGACCCACCCCGTCCGTGTCCCCCGAAGGACGCTAAGCCGGAACACATCCCTCCGACAAGTGCTATTCGGACATTGCGAACTCTTTAGACACGGCCCCCACCGGCCGCCGCCCCTGCCCAACACACCGGTTCCGGCCGTAACGTGTGGCCCGACGCTATGGATCATCAACCCAGGCCGACGCGGATGAGAGTGAGGCAGCACCCCATGCCCCCCGTGCCACCCTTCGACGTTCCCGAGGGCGACCCCTTCGGTCCGCACAACCTTCCCTATGGCGTGTTCTCGCCCGCCGGCAGCACCGACGGCGCCGGTCGCCGGGTCGGTGTCCGGCTCGGCGACCATGTGCTGGACGCGGGCGCCGCCGCTCGCGCGCTGGGCTTCCCGCACGCGGACCCGCTCTCCGCGCCCAGCCTCAACCCGCTGCTGGCCACCGGGCCCGCCGTCTGGTCCGAGGTGCGCGCGGCGCTCACCGAGTGGGTCACGCGGCCCGCGCACCGGGCGGCCGTCGAGCCCCACTTCCACGAGCTTTCGCAGGTCACGCTGCACCTGCCCTTTGAGGTGGCCGACTACGTCGACTTCTACGCCTCCGAGCACCACGCCCGGAACGTCGGCCAGATCTTCCGCCCCGACTCCCCCGACCCGCTCACTCCCAACTGGAAGCATCTGCCCATCGGTTACCACGGCCGCGCGGGCACGGTCGTGGTCTCCGGCACCGATGTGGTCCGCCCCTCCGGCCAGCGCAAGGCCCCCGCCGACCCGGCGCCGGTCTTCGGGCCCTCCGTCCGGCTGGACATCGAGGCGGAGGTCGGCTTCGTGGTGGGCGTGCCCTCCGCGCAGGGCACCGCGGTCCCGCTGACCGGGTTCCGGGACCACGTCTTCGGGTTGTGCCTGCTCAACGACTGGTCCGCGCGGGACATCCAGGCGTGGGAGTACGTCCCCCTCGGGCCCTTCCTCGGCAAGTCCTTCGCCACCTCGGTCTCGGCGTGGATCACCCCGCTGGCCGCCCTGGAGGAGGCGCGGGTGACCCCGCCCGAGCGCACCCACCCGCTGCTGCCCTACCTCGACGACTCCGCGCCCGGCGTCGGGCCCGGCGGCTACGACCTGCGGATCTCCGTCGCCGTCAACGGCCAGGTGGTGGCCGAGCCGCCCTTCTCCACCATGTACTGGACCGCCGCCCAGCAGCTCGCCCACCTCACGGTGAACGGGGCCTCGCTGCGCACCGGCGATCTCTACGCCTCCGGCACGGTCAGCGGACCGGAGGAGGGGCAGCGTGGGTCGCTGCTGGAGCTGACCTGGAACGGGCGGGACCCGCTCGAACTCCCGGACGGCAAGCGGGCGTTCCTGGAGGACGGGGACGTGGTGACCCTCACGGCGTGGGCGCCGGGGAAGGACGGGGGGCGGATCGGGCTCGGGGAGGTCGAGGGGCGGATCGTCAG
>NZ_MUNH01000523.1:0-2200 GCF_002154615.1 Streptomyces recifensis | reverse complement strand
GTACATCGTCTCCCAGCTCGCGGACCGGTGGGGGACCCGGTACGAGACCGGGGGCGGGAAGACGATCTGGGCGGAGGTGGATACGCCGGAGAAGCGGGACGAGGAGGAGGGGCTGCCCTGACGCGTCACACGGGGCCGTACGGCAGAACCTGGCTCATCAGCGTGGCGTGGCGGCTTCGGAGTTCCCTGGCACCCGGCCACACTCTGATCGCGCCTACTCTGCGTAATCAACGAGCTCTCGGTGTCTGTGCGTATCGCCCAAGGCCCCGTCACGCAGTGGACGCCGCTGTTTCCGTACCCGTTCCGAACTCGGAGGAGCCCCCTGGTGCCCAGCGACAAAAGGGCCGTCGAGTGTCCGTTTGATTTCAGCGAGGCGCTTGAGTTCGATCCCGCGCTCGCCGACCTGATGCGACGGGACACGCCGGCCCGCATCAGGCTTCCCTACGGTGACGCCGACGCCTGGATCGTCACCGGCTTCGACGCCGTCAAAAGGGTGACCACGGACCCCCGGCTGAGCCGGGCAGGCATCATCGCCCACGACTACCCCCGGCTGACGCCGGAGCCCATCGTCTCGCCCGAGTCGATCAACGTCATGGACCCGCCGCACAGCAGCCGTGTCCGCCAACTGGCCTCGCAGGCGTTCACCCAGCAGCGGGCCGACGAGATGCGGCCCCGGATCGTCCGGCTCGCGGACAGCCTGCTGGACGAGATGGAGGAGTACGGTCCGCCGGCCGACGTGGTGGAGATGCTGGCCGACACGCTTCCCCAGCACACCGTCATGGACCTGCTCGGCGTTCCGCGTGAGGACTGGGCGCGCATGCAGGATGCCGTGCGCCGGCTGCTGGTCGTCGGCGCCGGCACCAAGGAGGCCGCCGTGGCGGCCAAGGCCGAACTCACGTCGTACTTCGGTGAACTCGTCCAGCAGCGCCGGAAGTCCCCGGGCGAGGACCTCATCAGCCTGATGGCCGAAGCGCGGGACGGCGAGGACTGCCTCAGCGACCGGGAACTGGCGGTCACCGCCCTGACCCTGGCACTCAGCGGGCAGGACACGGCGACCTGCCAGATCGGCAACATCGTCTACCTGCTCCTCACGCGCCCCGAACTGACGGACCATCTCAGGCGCCGGCCCGAGGACCTGACCGACGTACTGAACGAGATGCTCCGCTACATCCCGTTCCGCAACGGCGTCGGAATCCCCCGGCTGGCTCTCGAGGACCTGGAACTGTGCGGCGCGCAGATCCGGGCGGGAGACTTCGTCCATGTGTCGTACCTCGCGGCCAACCGCGATCCGGAGCGCTATCCGAACCCGGACGTCATCGACATCCACCGGCCCAGCCGTCCGCACATGACGTTCGGCTGGGGCGGACACCGCTGCATCGCCGTGCCCCTGGCCATGGCGGAACTCGAAGTGGCCATCGGGCGGCTCCTCGAGCGCTTCCCCGGCCTGCGGCTGGCCGTGCCGCCGGAGAAGGTGCGCTGGGACACCGAGACGATCCGCCGCTTCCCCCTGGAGCTGCCCGTGACCTGGTGACCCGACGCCCGCTTCTCGCCCTGCTTCCGCCTGTGGGGTGTCCCGTGTTGCCGTCGGTGGTGTCACCCCTGAAGAGGGGCGGTGGGTTTGCTCGGCCCCCGGCCGGACACCCGCCCGTTGAGCCTCTGGTGGGAGAAGGGATGTGGACCGCATCCACCTCCGGGGGCGGGAGTATGGAGGTGTCGTCTATGACCGCCGAGAACATGTGGAGCTACGGCCCGACCGCTGGGCACACGCCGGACGCGGATCTGAGCGGGTACAAGGTCGAGGCGCTCGACGGGCACATCGGCAAGGTGGACAAGCACTCGAACGATGTGGGGGAGCAGTACATCGTCGTGGACACCGGAGTGTGGATCTTCGGCAAGGAGGTCCTGCTGCCGGCCGGGACGATCACCGGGATCGACCACGAGGAGCGGACGCTGCACGTGGCGCGGACCAAGGAGCAGATCAAGGACGCGCCCGAGTTCGACAAGGACAAGCATCTGGGCGACCCGGCGTACCGCGACCAGATCAGCGGCCACTACGGCGGGCACGGCTCGGGACACTGAGCGGGCCCTCTCGGCGAGGCGCAGGAGCAGGGCCCGGTGGTCCGGGGGAGCGACCGCCGGGCCCTGCCGCTGTTTCCGGCGGGGCTCTGTACGAGCCTTCTACAGCTGTGTAGATAAGGAC
>NZ_MUNH01000522.1:0-6963 GCF_002154615.1 Streptomyces recifensis | reverse complement strand
CTCGGCGCCACGATGACGGTCGGTCACCGTCATCGTGGCGCCGAGGGGGTTCGCCCGTCACCCGCGAGCGGAGTGCGACTTCAGCGGATGCGGTGCTTCCGCCAGAAGGGGCCGAGGTCCCTGTGCGTCATCGACTGTGCGGCCTTCTTGAAGTCGACGGTGGTGGAGACGCCGTACCAGTGGTCGTGGGCGTACTTCTTGATGAGGCGCGCCATGGTGCCGGCCCCGAGGACGTGCTCCAGGTCGGCCAGGACGCAGGGGCCGATCCCGTACACGACCTGGGAGTACTCGCCACGGTGTGCAGACCAGTAGGCCATCGAGTTGGTGAGCGCGGCGGTGGCGCTCGGCCAGGAGTCGTCCGGCGAGCACTCGAACCCGTCCCAGCGGTAGTAGCGCGCGTTGGCGTACTGAGCGAAACTCTCGTCCAGCCAGGGTGAGTTGTACTCGTCGTTGCCCACGACGCCGTACCACCACTGGTGGGCGATCTCATGGACGGTGGCGCCGCCCTCCTTCGCGGTGCCGAGGATGACCAGGCCGGGGTACTCCATGCCGCCGGCGAACCCGGGGGTCATCACGAGGTCTATCTCGCCGTACGGATAGCGGCCGAACTCCCTGCCGAACCGGTCGATGGCGGCGACACCGTCCTTGCGGTTGAGGCGGACGCCGGCGGCGGGCGTGTTCGGCGACCAGTACGACTTCACTCGCACGCCGTCGGGCGAGGTCTGGGTCGCGGTGCGGAACGGGCCCGCCGCCCATGCGAAGTCCCGCGCCCGCTTGGCGACGCTGTGGGTGACCGTACGCCCGGTGCCGCCCGGGCGGGTCCATGTGCTGCCGGTCGCCGGGACCTTGAGGGCGGACGGGTGGTCGAGGCGCACCCGGAAGTCGCTCGCGAGGGTGTAGAAGCTCTCGCCGTATGACACATACGGATCGAGGTGCCACCCCCTCACGTCGTGCACGGCGAGGACCGGCAGTGCGTTGCCCAGGAAGCGGAACGCGCCTTCGCGGCCGAAGCGGTTGTTGCGTGCGGGCACGGTGAGGGCCACGTCGAAGGAGACGGCCGTCCGCTCACCGCGTGCGAGCGGCCTCGGCAGAGCGATGCGCAGCGCCGTGCACTTCACGCCGGGGCGGTCCGGAGTGCCGCCGCGCACGTGGGAGACACGGACGGGGGACGGTCTTCCGGATGTCCCGCAGCCGTCCTCGCCATTGCCCCATAGGCGTATGTACACCTCACGCAGAGGTCGGCTGGAGGCGTTGCGGAAGGACACCGTCTGCCGGCCCGCCCAGTGGGAGCCGTCGGCGTCTGCGCGCAGCTTCACGTCGTAGCGGGGGCGGTCGGGCGTCGCGGGTTCGGCCGCGCTCACCGCGGAGCCGGGCGCCGGGCCGGACGGCGTGCCGGCCTCGGCCACGGTGGAGCCTGCTGTCGCGAGCAGCGTCAGCAGGGCGGCCAGCAGACGGCGACCGGTTCTTGAGGGGCCCGTGGGCGACGAAGGTAACGAAGGCACGGCAGACGACATGACAGGCGACATGCCAGCGGATCTTGTCACAGGGTTCCCACGGCCGACACAGGCCCGCGCGAAGAGGGGAGGTCGCCTCCGCTTGGGCGGCCAAAAGGCCAGGGTACGCAGGGGATGTTCGCTGTACGTCGGCGCACAGTGCGGTCTTCTCAGCAATGTGACAGTTGCGCTACGTGACGAGCCGTCAGTGTCGACGGCAGCCGTCTGGCCCGACTCGCCCGCGACAACGGCATCGCGACCCCGACCGCGTACCGCTACCTGCACGAAAGGCTGACCGTGCTCGCCGACCACGCGCCCGACCTGTCCGCCGCTCTGGAGCGGGCGGCAGCGGCGGCCTACCCCCCCTCAACCTGGACGGCACCGTCATCCGCACCGGGGGTGTGGCCGCGGCGGGACCAGGTGCGGGTGGTCGGCGGCGGGGCGAGCGACTGGGCCCGAATCAACCAACAATGTTGATGCGTCTTCTGGGCCCTGCCTCGCCGCCGTGCCCTACGGTCGCGGCCGCGCGGTCACAGCCGAACGGTCTTCACCGAGAACTGACTGAGCGACGTGAAATACGGCCGCAGTTCGGTCTCCCTGCGGGGGGCCGGCGGGGGAGGCGTCACCGCCTCGGCGGGCCGGGCCTTGCGCAGCCCTAGGCGTAGCATGGACGGCCGCGGGCTGGGACCGGCGGCAGTGTCGGTTGGGGCAGGCGTCTCGTCGACGGTGGTCACCACGGGTCGGGGGAAGGTGAACACGTCGATGGGCTGGAGGACGTCCGTGGCCAGTTTCGCCAGGGCCACGCGGGGCTCCCCGGCGTCGGGTCGGACGAAGAAGTCCCAGATGACGTCCGTGCCCTCGGCGTCGGTGTGCTCGTCCGCCAGAGTCCGGCAGTCGATCACTGTCCTGAGCGCGCCTTCCCCGGTTTTCTCCACGGTGAAGGTCAGGTGGCGCTTCTTGTTCCGGCGATGCCGGGCTTCCACCACCGCGCCCGGACCCAGCGCCGTACCCCACACGTCGGCCCGCAGTTCGATGGTGCGCTCGTCCACGCGGACCGCGCCCACCTCGGCGTGGACCTCGCGCAGCGCGCTGCGTACGTGCAGCCGGCCGTTCTCGTTCCGGTACGGCAGCAGCAGCGCGAGCGCGTGGCCGTGCGGCCGCGGCAGCTCGACGGCGAGCAGGTCCTGAGTGTCGCAGCCGTAGCCGTCGGTACCGAGCGGCACCTCGGCGCCGGAGGGGGTGGCGAGGAAGGCGCCCCAGGTGCCGTGGGGGAGGGCCGTGTCCCAGGGGACCAGGGCCTGGCCGTCGGCCGACAGTGCGAACCGGTGCTCTAGGAGGTTCTTGCCACCGTCCTTGCGCAGCACCAGGTCGGCGCCGTGGGCGTCCAGGGGGAGTGGGCCCACCTCGACGTGCAGATTGCCTTGGGTGTCGACGCGGGCGGTGGCGTGCCGGGGCAGCGCCTTGCGGGCGAACGCCAGCTCCAGGACGGCCTCGAACCGCTCTCGGCTGCCCGTCTCGTGGAACCGCTCGGCGTTGCGGACAGCGCTCTCTGCCATCGTCCGGCGCAGTCCGTCGTCCCGCACCAGCCGCAGGATGGCCTCGGCCATCGCGCCCGCGTCATCGCACGGAACGATCAGGCCGTCCTCACCGTCGGTAAGGATGTTGCGCGGCCCATGGTCGGCGTCGGTGCTGACGACGGGCAGCCCGGCCGCCATAGCCTCCACGAGGACATTGCCGAACGCTTCCCGCATGGAGGGCAGCACGAAGATCGCGCCCTTGGCGAACTCGGGGGTGACGGGGGCGACCTGCCCCATCAGCAGGAGGTGGTTGGAGAGCCCCAACTCGTGGATGCGGGCCTTCAGCCGGGACTTTTCGGCCCCGTGTCCGTAGATACGAAGTGTCCAGTCCGGAGCCTGGGCGTGTACCTGGGCAAAGGCTTCGACCAAGAGGGCGTGGTTCTTGTTCTCGGTGAGGTGACCAGCGGAAATGACGAGCTTGTTGGCGCCCCGGGAGCGGACCGGCGCGGTAGGCACACAGTTGGGCATGACGGCGAGCCGGTTGCGGACCGCCGGCACCTGCTCCCCGAGGGCGGCGACCTCCTCGGGGGTGAGCGCAGTCAGGGCATCCAGGGACAGGTAGGCCGGGAAGAGCCTCTCCTTGATGTCATCCGGATAGATGGCCGGCATCGAGTGCTCCTGGGCCACCTTCAGATAGCTCCCCCGGCTCTGCGCCAGCATGACCGTGATGCGGGGGCTGGAGCTGACGACGACGTCGGCGTCCGTGGTGTCGAGGTACTGCAGCAGCCGCACCTCGGCGAGCCGGCTTACTACGGGCTTCTTCGCGTCGACGTTGAGCGGGTAGATGAGCGGGAACTTTTCGATCAGCGGATCATCCAGATCGCAGACCGGCGAGTGCGGCCGCAGATCGCTCAGCGCTCGCACGGACACCCTCGGGTCGAGGGGGAAGTACGACTCGTCGCGCACCTTGCGCAGAGCGACGATTTCCACCTGGTGCTTCTCCGCCAGCGCCCCGGCGAGAGCCTGTGTGGCGCTGACCACACCCCCCATGTGGCAGAGGTCGCGAACCAGGAATGCGATCTTCACTATTTGTTCCTATCCAGCCGCCGTCCGCGCCGCCCTTCGGCGTGGTCCAGCAGATCAGAATTAAAACGATAAGAGAAAGTTGTTCACTTGACCAGCATTGATTACGCCTCCGCGTGAGGCGGCAGACAAATTCGCCGAAAGGCCGACAGGTCGGTGGCTTGCCAGTCATCACCGCTGACAGCGCCGTCGGCGAATAACTCACCTACTGGCTGAACGGCGTTGCCGTTCAGCGGCTTCGCGACAATACCTACACCCGGGCGATGGATTCCAATGGGATCGCGGCCGATCATCTGCTTGGCGACGGAATTGATGCAATTTCCCATACGGCTGGCCCGGGTATTGTCACGCTTTCCACAGGCGAGCCGATATGCGCAATTGACTCGCCAGCATCCAACCGATGTCAATATCACATCGGAATCTAATACGGGTAAGACGAAGCTTCAGGTTCCATGAAAGTATCACGATCTTTCAGTGCCCGTCACGTGAAGATCAGGTAACGCCTCGCTGGCCAGGCAAGGCGCAATGCGCAGAGGGTGTGTTTTGTTAATTATAGGAGAAATGGTTAACTCCGGTTGATTGGGGCGGTATGTCGTGTAGTTGTGCGTTTTCGCATATCTGTTATGGGAGCGTCAGCTTCTCGACGTCCTTGACGATCTCTGTGACATGCGGCTGCTGTGGCGTGGTGTACGGATCGGCCTGTGTCCCCCCAGCTGCACGTCCTGGTCATGCACCGCCGCGCACGCCTTCCCCAACGACCCACTTGTCCGATGCGCCTCATGGCGGCAAGATCCGCACCCAGACCGACCACGCTCAAGCGTGTCCAGCAGCATGCGGCTGCGCTGCGTCGGCTCATGCCGCAGTTGCTCACCGCTGAGGGTGCCGAGCTCATTGCCCGCTGTCGCCAAGGCTGAACCGCGACGACGGGATCCTCACGCAGCCGATGCGGCGGAGCAGCAGCGCCGCGCCACACAGAGAAAGGCAGAGTGGGAAGCCGTAGCCGAAGCGGCCCGCATTAAGGTCGGTGCGGAGCCGGAGCACGACTACGAGCCAGGCCGGGACCGCGGCTGGTTTTGCCGGCGACCCTGATCCGGCACCCGGCGCGCCACGGGTCCCGGGGGATCAGCGACCTCCGGGACCCGGACTGCGACCATGGGTCGCTCCGCGACCGGGGGTAACGCCTCGGATCGGAGCGGGGTGAACGATGCCGCGAATTGGCGGTGCACACCCGCCTGGGCCGGCTCGGCCCACGGCCTGGCCTGCGTCCCGGGGCGTCCCATGCGGTCGACACCACCCGTGCGCGCGCTCAATGCCCGAGGAGCTGTTGTCCACCATCGATGTCGTACGTGGCACCGGTGAGCGCGTCGTTGCACATGATGTGCGTGGCCAGAGAGGCGACGTCGTCGGCGTCGACGACCCGGCCGATGGGCAACGAGGCGCGCAGTTCCTCGCGGCGCGCTTCCAAGTGTTCGCCGAGGAGGGACGCGGACAGGGGTGTGTCGACGAAGCCGGCGGCGATGAGGTTCACGCGGACGGGCGCCAGTTCGAGTGCGAGGTTCGCGGTGAGGGCGGGAAGAGCGGCGGTCAGCGCGGCGGTGACGGCGAGGCCGACGGCCGGGCGTCGCGCGCCCGTACCGCCGATGAACAACAGCGTTCCTGCGGGGCGGACCTTCTCCCGGCTGCACAGGGCGACAGCGAGGCTCATGGTCAGACGGTCGGTGAAGTGACGGTGGGCCTGGGCGAGGTCCATGTCGCCCAGGGGCATGTAGAAGGGCCGGCCGGCCGTGAGGATCACGTGGTCGACCGGGCCGGTCAGCTCGCGGAAGAACAGCTCGAGGTGGTCGGTGTCGGTCGCGTCGAAGGCCGCCGTGCCCGCGGGCTGGAGTTCGCGTGCGGCCTGTTGCAGCCGCTCGGGGTCACGTCCGGTCAGCACGACCTGACCCCCCTCCGCGCGCACACGGCGAGCGGTCGCCAGCCCCATGCCGGCGCTGCCGCCGATCACCACCACGGTCTGCCCTGCGAGGGCGCCGGCGGCGTCGTGCGGTGGCGTGCTGTCAGTCATCGGAACCTCCGACGGGCGTGCGATCCGGCACCACGGGCTCCCAGGTGCAAAGCCGTCCCCGACGGGGTCACACGAGGGACGAGCCGCCGCGCAATTGCGGGTAGAGCGCCTCAGGTCCCTGGGACAACGCGGCCTGCACGCGCCCGCTGACGTCATCGGCGAGAACCTCGGGCCACCCTGCCTCGACTCCCTCCAGGGTCGCGCGGGCCACTGCGGCAGGGTCCGCCTTCGGCCCCGTGACGGCCGCAGCCATGTCTGTCGCGAGGTAGCTCACGTGCAGGGCGGTGACCTGTGTCCCCTGTTCCGCCAAAGCCAGCCGCAGGGCGTTGGTCATCGACCACTCCGCGGACTTGGCCGCGGCATACCCCGCACTGGCCGTGATCGACACCCAGGAAAGCACCGAGAGGACGTTGACGATCGCCCCGCCGCCGTTGCGGCCGAGGAGCGGGGCGAAAGCCCTGCTCATCGCGAGGGTGCCGAACACATGTGTCTCGAACTCCGTACGGAAGGAGTCCAGTTCCGTGGTGAGGATGTGTGCCCGGGTCGTGGATCCGGCGTTGTTGACGAGGAGGGTCACGTCCGGTGCCTGTTCGGCCGCGGCCAGGACCGAGGCATGGTCGGTGATGTCCACGGCGACGGGCACGGCCTCGGGCACCGTCACCTTCGCCGGATCGCGGGCTCCGGCATAGACCTTGGCCGCGCCCGCTTCGAGCAGCGCTCGCACGAATTGCTCACCCAGCCCGCGGTTGGCACCGGTCACGAACGCGACTGATCCATCCACCTTCATGCGTGGACCCTTCCGGAAGGG
>NZ_MUNH01000521.1:0-15008 GCF_002154615.1 Streptomyces recifensis | reverse complement strand
GGGGTTCCTCTCGGTCGTGCTGCGTCCTTCTCGGCGCCTCATGCTGCCGCACCCCCCGTCGCTCCCCGGCGGGGGGTGCGGCAGCATGAGGCGCCGAGAAGGACGCAGCACGACCGAGAGGAACCCCTCATGCCCGCCGCACCCTCCCCCAAGCTCTCGGCTCCGGTCGAGCAGGGGGGACCCTCGTCGGAGATCCTGGCCGCGTTCCAGGCCGCGAAGGGGTTCATGCCCGTGGACGAGGGGCTGGCGCTGTACGCGGCCGCGGTGGAGGCCGGGCGGCTCGGGCTGCCGCTGCTGGAGGTGGGCACCTACTGCGGGCGCTCCACCGTGCTGCTCGCGGACGCGGCCCGCGAGGCGGGGGTCACCGCGCTCACCGTCGACCATCACCGGGGCAGCGAGGAGCAGCAGCCGGGCTGGGACTACCACGACCCGGAGACCGTCGACCCCGAGGTCGGCCTGATGGACACCCTCCCCACCTTCCGCCGCACCCTGCACCGGGCGGGTCTGGAGGACCACGTGATCGCGCTGGTCGGCCGCTCCCCGCAGATCGCCAAGGTGTGGAACTCCCCCGTGGCGCTGGTGTTCGTCGACGGCGGCCACACCGACGAGCACGCGAACGCCGACTACGAGGGCTGGGCCCCGCACCTCGCGCCCGGCGGCCTGCTGGTCGTCCACGACGTGTTCCCGGAGCCGGAGGACGAGTTCACCGGTCAGGCGCCCTACCGCGTGTACCTGCGGGCGCTGGCCTCGGGCGCGTTCACCGAGGTCTCGGCGACGGGCTCGCTGCGGGTGCTGAAGCGCACCGGGGACGATATCTGACGGCTCGTCAGAGATGCGCGGGCCGGGCCGGCCCCGTCCGTTAGGGTGGCTGCGTGTCGTACGAAGGCCCGGAAGACGAAGCCCCCCAGCCGCGCCCCCGGCGCGCGCTGACCATCACGTTCGCCGCGCTGGTGCCGGTCGCCCTGCTCGGCTGGCTGGCCTACTCGGCACTCGGCGACGAGCCGGGCCGCCCGGCGGCCGCCCCTAGCCCGTCGGCCTCCGCGGCGCCGGGCGGCACGAGCAGCCCCTCGCCGAGTGCGGGCTCACTCGCCGGGAAGGTCGTCGTCGTCGACCCCGGCCACAACACGGGCAACTTCCGGCACACGGCCGAGATCAACAAGCAGGTGGACATCGGCACCGGCAAGAAGGAGTGCGACACCACCGGCACCGCCACCAACGCCGGGTACCTGGAGGCCAAGTTCACGCTGGACCTCGCCCACCGGCTGCGGGCGCTGCTGGAGAGGCAGGGCGCCACGGTCGAGCTGACCCACGACGGCGACCGCGCGTGGGGGCCGTGCGTGGACGAGCGGGCCCGGATCGGCAACACCGCCCACGCGGACGCGGCGATCTCGCTGCACGCGGACGGCTCGGCCGAGGGCAACCGGGGCTTCCACGTGATCGTTCCGGGCCCGGTGCACGCGGGCGCCGCGGACACCCGGCCGATCGTCGCCCCCTCCAGGAAACTGGGTTCGCTGGTCGCGGGCGGCTACCGCCGCACCACCGGCGAACCGTTCTCCAACTACCTGGGCGACGGCACCGGGACGGTCACGCGCACGGACCTCGGCGGTCTCAATCTGTCAACGGTTCCGAAGGTGTTCATCGAGTGCGGAAACATGCGGGACACGTCCGACGTGGCCCTGCTGACCAGCGGTCCCTGGCGGCAGAAGGCCGCGCAGGGGATCTCTGAGGGAATCGTGAGTTTCCTGCACGAGTCGTGACCGCCGGGCGAAACCGTCCGCACAGCGGATCACGCGGACGGTACTGTCTACCGACGACGAGACGACCTACGAAGGACCTGATGAAGTGAATATCCGATCCCTCACCAGAGGCGACGGCGTGGTGATCGGAGCGGCGCTACTGCTGCTCATCGCGTCGTTCTTCGACAACTTTTCGTACGACGACCTTCCCGGCGACGTCGACATGCCGAACCTCTGGGAGAGCGGCCCGGTCCTGCTCAGCGTCGTCCTGGCAGGTCTGATCGCCGCCGGGCTCGTCGTCGCCGCCCGCGCGCTGCCGCAGCCCCGCAAAATCGCCGGTCTCGAACTCGGTGCCTTCGGCGTGGCGTTCGCGGTGTTCGCCGCGTGGAGCGCGCTGGGCAATGTGATCGACCCGGTCGGCGGCCTGGACAACATCACCGCCGGCTCCAAGTCGCCGAGCGCGGGCACCGGTCTGATCCTGGCGCTGGTCGCCACGCTGATCCTGGCGGGCGCCGCCGTCGCCACCCCGCTGGTCCCGGCGCTCCAGGCCGCGCTGATCCCGGCACCCAAGCCGGCCGCCCCGCAGCCCTACGGCGCGCAACCGCCCCAGGGTTACGGCTACCCCGGCGCCCCGGCCGCGTCCTTCGGCGGCGGCCAGCCGCAGCAGGCCCAGGCGTTCGGCCAGGGTGCCCCGCAGGGCGTTCCGGCGCCGCAGCAGCCGGCGCCCGCCGCCGACTTCTCGCCCTTCTGGTTCGCCGTCCCGGTGACCCGTCCGCTGTTCGCGGAGGACGGCTCGCCGAGCCCGGTCGCCGAACTGGCCCCCGGCACCTGGTACCTGGCCGTCGAGCAGCGCGGTGCCGCGCTGCTCGCGCAGACCCAGGACGGCCGTCGCGGCGTCCTCCAGGACACCTCGGGCATCCAGCGCGGCTGAGCCCCGGAACCGTCGTACGCGGCCCTCCGCCCCTTCCGGGCGGGGGGCCGCGGCCGTGTCATCCCTTGGAGAGGTCCGAGGAGGACGGCACGTGGTCCTTGACCGGTGCGCCCGCGCTCGCACCCGCGCTCTTCACCTTGTCGACGGTGTCCTCGAACGCGCCCATCGCGTCCGTGTCGCCGCTGCGCAGCTTGGACGGCAGGTTCTTCAGGCTCTCGATGCCCGCGGTGAGCGGGGCCAGCGCCTTGCTCAGGGTGGGGTCGCCCTCGGCGTTCTGCTGGGCGGCCTTGAGCCGGTTGTAGGCGAAGGCACCGGCGAGGCCCGCCTTGACGAGGGCCACCTTGCGGCCGTCGGCGCCCTTCCTGAAGGTGCCGGCCCGCCAGGGCTTCACGATCCACTGATAGGTCGCCCCGGCCGCGAGGCCCGCGTTGGCGACGAACCGGCTCTTGGCGAACTTCTGGCGTTCGGCGGAGGTACTGGGGGTCGGGGAGGCCGCGGCGGGCATCTTGGTGCTGGTCTTGTCGTCACTGCCGCAGGCGGCGGTACCGGCCAGCAGGGCGCAGCACAGGATGAGCGCCACCCAGGTGCGGCGCAGCGGAACGGGCACGCGGTCCTCCGGACGTGATTCCCCGAGCGGGTGTCTCTGGTCCGAAGCCTTGCCCGCCCTCCCGGCCGCCGCCAGCCGGGAGGCCCGTACGGGTCGTCGGGCCCGCTATTACTGGCCTGTGGCCGGTTTCAGGGGGCGTCCGGCGGCAATTCGAACACCATGTCTCGATACCACTCAGGCACCAACCAGGCCGGCCGTGTCATCGCCGTCGTAGCGGACGTGATGGCCCTCATCCTCGGTCTGTGGATCTTGATGTACCTGTTGGACGCGAACCGGGGCAACACCCTGGTCGAGTTCGTCCATGACACGGCCTCCTGGCTGGCCGGCTGGTCCCACGACCTCTTCACCTTCGACGAGGCGTGGGCCCGGGTCGTCGCCGGCTACGGACTGGCCGCCGTGGTCTACCTGTTCATCGGCCACGCCATCGCCGGCCGCATGCACCGCTGACCCTCGCCCGCCGGGCCCCGCCTGCGGCTAGTCGCAGCAGTCGGGGTCCAGGCCGCGGGGCAGCAGGTCGCCGCCGAAGACGGCGCCGGTCGCGTCGTGGCCACCGAGGGCCGCGACCGCCAGCAGCAGCGAGCCGGCGGTCCAACTGGTCAGTTCGCGCGGCCAGATGGCGTCGTCGTCGAAGACGTAGCCGGTCCAGTACAGGCCGGACTCGTCGTCGCGCAGGTGCTGGATGGACTGGAGTATCTCCAGCGCGCGGTCGGACTCGCCCGTCGCCCAGAGGGCCAGGGCGAGTTCGCAGGACTCGCCGCCGGTCACCCAGGGGTTGGGGACGACGCAGCGCACGCCCAGGCCGGGAACGACGAAGCGGTCCCACCCGTCCTCGACGCGCTCCTTGGCCTCGGCTCCGGTGACGGCGCCGCCGAGCACCGGGTAGTACCAGTCCATCGAGTACTGGTTCTTGTCGAGGAACCGCTCGGGGTGCCTGCGGATCGCGTGCCGCAGCGCGCCCACCGCCAACTCCCAGTCGGGCTGCGGCTCTTCGCGCTGGTCGGCGATGGCGAGCGCACAGCGCAGGGCGTGGTGGACGGAGGAGCTGCCGGTGAGCAGGGCGTCCTCGGTGGGGGTGCCGTCCTCGGCGCGCCGCCAGCCGATCTGGCCGCCGGGCTGCTGGAGCCGGAGCACCCATTCGACGGCCGCGTACACGGTGGGCCACATCCGGTCCAGGAACGTGTCGTCCCCGGTGGACAGGTAGTGGTGCCAGACGCCGACGGCTATGTAGGCGACGAAGTTGGACTCGCGGGCGCGGTCGGTGACGTCGTCGTGGGCGCCGTCGGCGTAGGCGGCGTACCAGGAGCCGTCCTCGTTCTGGTGGTCGGCGAGCCAGCGGTAGGCGCGCTCGGCGGCCGCGTGCTCCCCGGCCGCGTCGAGGGCCATGGCGGCCTCGGTGTGGTCCCAGGGGTCGAGGTGGTGGCCGCGGAACCAGGGGATCGCGCCGTCGGGGCGCTGCACCGCGAGGATGCCCCGGACGGTGTCGGCGGCCTGCTCGGCGGTGAGGACCCCGGTCAGCACGAGGTGGTCGGTCCGGGGTGTGGTCACGGGGCGTCCGTCCCGGCTTCGGCGAGGCGGGGCAGGTGCGGCTTGGTGGCGTAGGCGACGAAGCTCTTGCCGATCAGCGGGTTGAGCGCCTGCTCGGCCACGCGGGTGGCGAGCGGCTTCTTCATGATGTCCCAGACCAGCAGCTTGTGGTACGCCCGCACCGGCAGCGCCTTGTCGTTGTCGACGCCGAAGGCGCACTTGAGCCACCAGTACGGCGAGTGCAGGGCGTGCGCGTGGTGGGTGCCGTACGGCTTGAGGCCGGCGCCGCGCATCTTGGCGAGGAGTTCCTCGGCCCGGTAGATGCGGATGTGGCCGCCCTCGACCTCGTGGTAGGCGTCGGAGAGCGCCCAGCAGATCTTCTCGGGACCGTACCGGGGCACGGTGACGGCTATCCGGCCGCCGGGCTTGAGGACGCGGACCATCTCGGCGAGGACGCCCTTGTCGTCGGGGATGTGCTCCATCACCTCGGAGATGATGACGACGTCGAAGGACTCGTCGGGGAAGGGCAGCGCGAGGGCGTCGCCCTCCATCGCGGTGGCGGTGGCGCCCTCGGGGGCCTCGCCGGCCTCCTTCATCGCCGCGAACCACTTGGCGACCTCGCGGATTTCCTCCGCGTTCTGGTCGAGGGCCACGACCTGGGCGCCGCGCCGGTAGCACTCGAAGGCGTGCCGGCCGGCACCGCAGCCGAGGTCCAGGACACGGTCGCCGGGGGCGAGCGGGAACCGGGAGAAGTCGACGGTCAGCACGTGGCCCTGCTTTCGGAGGAGCTTTCGGAAGGTGCCGCGGCACCCGCCGCGACGGCGACGGGGCGGCCGGGGACGGCTGCGGGAAGAGGTCTGACGCGCGGGCGCGCCCGGTCGATCTCCTCGCGGTAGCGCGCCACGGTGCCCTCGGCCGCGCGGGCCCAGGTGAAGCGGGCGAGCACCCGCTCGCGGCCGGCCGCGCCGAGCCGGGCGCGCAGTTCCCGGTCGCCGAGCAGCCGGGTGAGGGCGGCGGCCAGCGCGCCCGCGTCGCCGGGGGGCACGGCCAGGCAGGTCTCGCCGTCGGTCCCGGCGACCTCGGGAATCGCGCCCCCGGTGGTGGCGACCAGCGGGGTGGCGGTGGCCATGGCCTCGGCGGCGGGCAGCGAGAACCCCTCGTACAGCGAGGGCACACAGGCGACTTCGGCGGAACGGATCAGGTCGACCAGCTCGGCGTCGGAGATGCCCTTGACGAACTCGACGGCGTCCTCCAGCCCGTACCGCTCGATCGCCTGGGCGACCGGGCCCTCCTGGGGGCGCTTGCCGACGACGACGAGGTGGGCGTGCGGCTGTTCGGCGCGCACCTTGGCGAGGGCCTCGACCAGGAACACCAGGCCCTTGAGGGGCACGTCGGCGCTGGAGGTGGTGACGATCCGGCCCGGCACCTCGGGCACGGCCGGACTGGGCGCGAAGAGGGTGGTGTCGGCGCCGATGTGGACGACGTGCACCCGGTCCTGGCGTACGCCGAGGTGGTCGACGATCTCCTGGCGGGAGCTGCCGGAGACGGTGAGCACGGAGGGCAGTCGGCGGGCGACGCGCTTCTGCATCCGGGTGAAGGCGTACCAGCGGCGCACCGACAGGCGGCGCTTGAGGTCTTCGGCGGCGTCGAGTTCGAGCTGCCGGTCGACGGTTATGGGGTGGTGGATGGTGGTGACCAGGGGGGCACCGAGGTCGCCGAGGAGGCCGTAGCCGAGCGTCTGGTTGTCGTGGACGACATCGAACTCGCCCTTACGGGCGCGCAGCTGACGTCCGGCGCGCAGGGAGAAGGTGAGCGGCTCGGGGAAGCCGCCGGTCCACATCGTGGCGACCTCGAGGGCGTCGACCCAGTCCCGGTATTCGCCCCGCCCGGGGGTGCGGAAGGGGTCGGGCTGGCGGTAGAGGTCGAGGCTGGGCAGCTCGGTGAGGCTCAACCGGCCCGCGTAGGCACCCGGTTCATCGTGCTCGTCGAGCACGGGGTAGGGCTGGGAGCCGATGACCTCCACCCGGTGGCCCAGGCGGGCGAGTTCACGGGAGAGATGGCGGACGTAGACGCCCTGGCCACCGCAGAAGGGGTTGCCCTTGTAGGTGAGGAGCGCGATACGGAGCGGTCGCTCGCCGTCGGCGGCGGTGCCCGGGGGAGCCGCCTGACTGGCCTCAGCGGTCACTCTGGGCCCCCTTCTGCCTGCACGGTCCCGCGAGACTACGACGGGACGACAATCCGGAACAACTTTCAGACTTGATCATCCAAGAGGCTCCGAATCTACCGGCAGGTAGGGGCGCTGGGAGCAGTGGATCAGGTGATTCACGCCACGACCGGCGGCTTTGCGGCCCCCGGTAAGGTGGCCGGGTCGTCATACACCTGTACGGGGGGAAGCCGGTGCGATTCCGGCGCTGACCCGCAACCGTCATCCGGCGCCCACGGGCCCGGTGAGCCGGAACGCCCCGACGGGAGGTTGACCGGCTCACGTGCGGGGCGCTGTGCCCCGCACGGCACCGTCGAGGCATACGGGGCCGGGCCGCCGGGGTGGTTCCCGTGCGCGTCGGCCCCTCGCAGGAGAGGCAGTCGCCGACCATGAACGTCCGCCGCAGTGCCGCGGCTCTCGCCGCCATAGGCGTGCTGGCCGCAGCCGCGCCCGCCACGGCCGCCCCGTCCCCGAAGGTGACGGTCCCGGCCGGGCTGTTCGGCAAGGGCGACCCCACGTACGACGGCGTCTGGCGCCAGTCCCTCGCCCTGCTCGCGCAGCACACCGCCGGTGAGAAGCCCGCGGACCAGGCCGTGACGTGGCTGACCGGCCAGCAGTGCGCCGACGGCGGCTTCGCCTCCTTCCGCGCCGACACCGGCACCGCGTGCGGCGGCAAGGGCGCGCAGGCGGACACCAACAGCACGGCCGCCGCCGTCCAGGCGCTCGCCACGCTCGGCGGGCACGACGACGTGACCGGCAAGGCCGTCACCTGGCTGAAGGCCCAGCAGAACAAGGACGGCGGCTGGGGCTACTCCCCCGGCGGCCCGAGCGACACCAACTCCACCTCCGTCGTGGTGGGCGCGTTGGCCGCCGCCGGTGAGAAGCCGGCCGAGCTGCGCGGCAAGGGGAGGACCCCGGATCAGGCGCTGGCCTCGCTGGCCGTGCCCTGCGCCCAGAAGGGCGGCGGCGCGCTCGCCTTCCAGCCGGACAAGAAGGGCAAGCTGGAGGCCAACGCGGACGCCACGGCCGCCGGTGTGCTCGGCGCGCTCGGCAAGGGCTTCGTCGTGGCGCCCGGCAAGGCCCGCGACAAGGCCCCCGCCTGTACCTCGGACGGCAAGGCGACCCCGGCCCGGCTGGCGGACAACGCCTCCGCCCATCTCATCGGCGCCGTCTCCAAGTCCGGCCACCTGATGTCCGCGATGCCCGGCGCCGAGGACCAGCCCGACTTCGGCAACACCGCCGACACCGTGGTGGCGCTGGCCGCCGACGGCTGGACGAAGCAGGCCAGGGCCCCGTACGCCTGGCTGGAGAAGAACGCCGCGAAGTGGGCCCAGCAGAGCGGCCCCGCCGCCTACGCCCAGCTCGTCCTGAGCGCGCACGCGGTCGGCGCCGACCCGCACGACTTCGGCGGGACCGATCTGGTCCGTGCCCTGGACAAGCTGGGCCCGGCCCCGGCGAAGCAGGCCGCCGCGCCGGAGAAGAAGGCCACCGAGAAGTCCGGCAACAGCGTGTGGTGGATCATCGGCGTGGGCCTGGTCGCCGGTATCGGCGTCGGCTTCCTGTTCAGCGGCCGGAAGAAGAACCGCCCGTGACCTCGGTCCGCCGTGCCGCGGCCGTGCTGGTCGCGGCCCTCCTCGTCCTCACCGCCGCCGCCGGGGCGCGGGCCGCCGGATACCGGTACTGGTCCTTCTGGGACCGTTCCGGCGACCGGTGGACGTACGCCACCCAGGGCCCGGCCTCCGAGCGCCCCGACGACGGCTCGGTGCGGGGCTTCCGGTTCGCGGTCAGCGCGGACTCCTCGGACGCGGACCGGCCGCGCGGCGCGGCGGACTTCGGCTCGATCTGCGCGAAGACGCCCGCGAAGGCGGGCACCAAGCGGGTCGCGCTCGTTCTCGACTTCGGCACCAGGGCGGACGCTCCCTCCGGGGAGAGCCCGCCCGCCACGCGTACGGTGTGCGCCCGCGTCTCTCCGGACGCGAGCACCGCCGAGGCCCTGGCCGAGGCCGCGGGGCCGCTTCGCTACGACAGCAACGCCCTGCTGTGCGCCATCGCCGGTTACCCGGCGCGGGGGTGCGGGGAGCAGGTCGCGGCGGACGAGAAGCCCTCCCCCAGGGCCGCCCCGAAGGACGACGGCCCCTCCCTCGGTCTCCCCCTCGGCATAGGCGTCGTCGCCGTGCTCGGCGGGGCGGCGTTCTGGCAGGCGCGGCGGCGCCGGGATGCCTGACACCGGCGTCCGCGCCGCCCGTACCACCGTGCCCGTCCGCAGGCGGACACGCTTCGAACTGCACCCCGGTGCCTGGTGGTTGTGGTCGCTCGGGCTCGGCACCGCCGCCACCCGCACGACCAACCCGCTGCTGCTCGCCCTGCTGGTGGCGGTGGCGGGCCATGTGGTGGCGGTCCACCGCTCCAGCGCGCCGTGGGCCCGCTCGTACACGGCGTTCGCCAAGCTGGCCGTCGCCGTGCTGCTGATCCGGCTGGCATTCACGGCCGTGCTCGGCTCGCCGGTGCCGGGTACGCATGTGCTGTTCACCCTGCCCGAGATCCCGCTGCCCGCCTGGGCGCAGGGCATCCGGCTGGGCGGCCCGGTGTCGGCGGAGGCGCTGCTGTTCTCCGGCTACAACGGCCTGAAACTGGCGGCCCTCCTGGTCTGCGTCGGCGCCGCGAACGCCCTGGCCGCCCCGGCCAGGCTGCTCAAGTCGCTGCCGGGCGCGCTGTACGAGGCGGGGGTGGCGGTGGTGGTCGCGCTGACCTTCGCCCCGCATCTCATCGCCGACGTGCAGCGACTACGCGCCGCCCGTCGTCTCCGGGGGCGCCCGGACCGGGGGCTGCGGGGGCTTTTCCAGGTCGGACTCCCGGTTCTGGAGGGCGCGTTGGAGCGCTCGGTCGCGCTGGCCGCCGCGATGGACGCCCGCGGCCACGGCCGTACCGCCGAGGTGCCCGCGCGGGTGCGCCGTACGACGACCGCGCTCACCCTGGGCGGGCTGCTCGGGGTGTGCGCGGGCACGTACGGGCTGCTCACCGCCGAGGGCGGGGTGTACGGGCTGCCGGTGCTGCTCGCCGGGGCGCTGGCCGCGCTCGCCGGGCTGCGCCTGGGCGGCCGGCGTTCGCCGCGCACCCGGTACCGGCCGGCGCCGTGGGGGGTGCGGGCGTGGCTGGTGGCGGGGTCGGGCGCGGCCGTCGCCGCGCTGCTCGCGCTGGCCTCCGTACGGGATCCGGGCGCACTGCACCCCGGTGTCGTCCCGCTGGCCGCACCCGTGCTGCCGCTGTGGCCCGCCGCCGCCATCCTGCTGGGCCTGCTGCCCGTGCTCGTCGTACCCCAGGACCGCAAGGAGCCGTCGTGATCCGCTTCGAGGACGTCGCCGTCACGTACGACGGGGCCGCCGGACCGACCGTCCGGGGCGTGGACTTCGAGGTGCCCGAGGGTGAACTCGTGCTGCTCGTCGGCCCGTCGGGGGTGGGCAAGTCGACGATCCTGAACGCGGTCAGCGGACTGGTCCCGCACTTCACCGGGGGCACCCTGCGCGGCCGGGTCACGGTGGCGGGGCGGGACACCCGCTCCCACAAGCCGCGCGAACTGGCCGACGTGGTCGGCACGGTGGGCCAGGACCCGCTCGCGCACTTCGTCACGGACACCGTGGAGGACGAACTCGCCTACGGCATGGAGTCGTTGGGGCTGGCTCCGGAGGTGATGCGGCGCCGGGTGGAGGAGACGCTCGACCTGCTGGGCCTCGCCGATCTGCGGGACCGTTCCATCGGCACCCTCTCCGGCGGGCAGCGCCAGCGGGTCGCCATCGGCTCGGTGCTCACCCCGCACCCCCGCGTACTGGTCCTGGACGAGCCGACCTCGGCGCTGGACCCGGCCGCGGCGGAGGAGGTCCTCGCGGTCCTGCAACGCCTGGTGCACGACCTGGGCACCACGGTCCTCATGGCGGAACACCGGCTGGAGCGGGTCGTCCAGTACGCCGACCAGGTGGTGCTGCTGCCCGCCCCCGGCGCTCCCCCGGTCCTCGGCGCCCCGGCCGACATGATGGCCGTCTCCCCGGTGATCCCGCCGGTGGTCGAGCTGGGCCGGCTGGCCGGCTGGAGCCCGTTGCCGCTGACCGTCCGGGACGCGCGGCGCAGGGCGGGCTCGCTGCGGGAGAGCCTCGCCGGCGCCGAGCCGGAGTCCCCCCGTCTCTCCCAGGTCACCGCCGTCCCGTCCCGCCGCCGTTTCCGGCGCTCCTCGCCCGCCGAGCCGCAGGTCGCCGAGGTCCGGGGCCTCGCCGTGCGGCGTGGCCGGGTCGACGCGCTGCGGGGCGTCGACCTGACCGTCGGCCCCGGCGAGACCGTCGCCCTCATGGGCCGCAACGGCGCCGGGAAGTCCACGCTGCTCGCCTCCCTGGTCGGGCTCGTCGCGCCCACCTCCGGTTCCGTCCTGGCCGGCGGGGCCGCCCCGCACCGGCTGAAGCCCGCCGAACTGGTGCGCCGGGTCGGCCTGGTGCCGCAGGAGCCGCGCGATCTGCTGTACGCCGACACGGTGGGCGCCGAGTGCGCGGCCGCCGACAAGGACGCGGACGCCGCTCCCGGAACCTGCCGGGCCCTGGTGTCGGAGCTGCTGCCGGGCATCACCGACGACACCCACCCCCGCGACCTCTCCGAGGGTCAGCGCCTCGCCCTGGCACTCGCCGTCGTCCTGACGGCGCGCCCCCCGCTGCTCCTGCTGGACGAGCCGACGCGCGGCCTGGACTACGCGGCCAAGGCCCGCCTGGTCGCCGTGCTGCGCGGGCTGGCGGCCGAGGGGCACGCCCTGGTGCTGGCCACGCACGACGTGGAGCTGGCCGCCGAGATCGCGCACCGGGTGGTGCTGCTGGCGGACGGCGAGGTGATAGCGGACGGTGCCACGGCCGACATCGTGGTGTCCTCGCCCTCCTTCGCGCCGCAGGTCACCAAGATCCTGGCCCCGCAGCCCTGGCTGACGGTCTCCGAGGTACGGAAGGCACTGGCATGACGTCCTCCGCCGTACGGGCCGTGCGCCTCGGTCCCCGTTCCGTCGCCGCGCTCGTGCTGGTCGGCGCGGTGGGGGTGGCGGCGTTCGGGTGGCCGTTCCTCGCGCCGCCGGACTCGCAGGTCGGCGCGCATGCCGAGGACGCGCCCTGGCTGTTCGCGGGGCTGCTGGTGCTGCTGGTCGCGGTGGTGGCGGCGACCATCTCGGAGTCGGGTCTCGGTCCCAAGGCCGTCGCCATGCTGGGGGTGCTCGCGGCGACCGGAGCGGCCCTGCGGCCGATCGGCGCGGGTACGGCGGGCATCGAGCCGATGTTCTTCCTGCTGGTGCTCAGCGGGCGGGTGCTCGGGCCGGGCTTCGGGTTCGTACTCGGCTCGGTGACGATGTTCGCGTCCGCGCTGCTGACCGGCGGGGTCGGGCCGTGGATGCCGTTCCAGATGCTGGCGATGGGCTGGTTCACCATGGGCGCGGGCCTGCTGCCGGGCGCCGCCCGCCTGCGCGGCCGCTCCGAGCTGGTGATGCTCGCCTGTTACGGCTTTCTCGCCGCCTTCGCCTACGGCACGGTCATGAACCTGGCGGGCTGGCCGTTCATGGGAACCATGGCGTCGAACATATCCTTCGACCCGCACGCGACGGTCCCCGCAAACCTGGCCCGCTTCCTCGCCTACTGCCTGGCCACCTCCATGGGCTGGGACCTGGGCCGGGCGGTCTGCACGGTGGTCCTCACCCTGGCCCTCGGCCCGGCCGTGCTGCGCGCCCTGCGCCGGGCCACCCGGCGGGCCGCCTTCGAGACGCCGGTCACCTTCGACGCGCCCGGTGCGTGAGGCAGCCCATATGACCGAGGTCACCTACGACCCCGGATCATAGACCTTTACGCCCGTTATGCACCTTCTTGCAACCCGTCTGACCTGGACTTTGAGAGCCAGGTCACATACGCGCGCATTCCCGACGGTCCGGCCACAACTAGTAAAGAGGGGTATTGCGGACGTTTCGGAAGCTTGCTTCTCTGGAGGCCGTCGCCAGGCGCCACGGTCCTCACGGGCCGCGGCGCCGACGCCTGCGGCCACCACGCGGAGCGTGCTGGAACGCGAACGGCGACCCGTCGTCCCCCACGTAAGAGGTTCTCGTGTCGTTCTCCGCCCTCCGCCGCATCGTCTCCCCGAAGAAGGCCGTCACCGTGGCCGCCCTGGCCGCCGGTGTCGCCGGTGTCGCCCTCGGCACCGCCCCCGCCCAGGCCGCGACCAACCCGGCGCCGTCCTCGGCGCAGTCCGTCGCGCACCGGATGATCCCGGACGCGGCGCAGTACAACGCGTTCAGCAAGATCGTCGAACACGAGAGCGGCTGGAACGTCTCCGCCAAGAACAGCTCCTCCGGCGCGTACGGCCTGGTGCAGGCCCTTCCGGCCTCCAAGATGTCCTCGGCCGGTTCCGACTGGAAGACCAACCCCGCCACCCAGATCAAGTGGGGCCTGGACTACATGAACTCCCGCTACGGCAGCCCCGCCCAGGCGTGGAACTTCTGGCAGGCCAACGGCTGGTACTGAGCCGCCTCGCGCGCGGGCCCTTCCCCGCACCGGGCCGTCCGGTGCCACGACCACCCACGGTCGACGGCCCGCCCCCTTTCCTTTCCGCACCCCCGCCACCGCTCGGCGAGGGTGCGCGCGCATGTCCGCACCCCCGTGGTCCACTGGTCCGGCCCCGCCCGCCCGACCGGAGGACGCGATGCCCAGGACGATGCGGCTCCCGTGGGTCCTGCTCGTACTGACCGTGGTGAGCGGGCTGATCGACGCCGTCGGCTATCTGGGCCTCGGCCGCGTCTTCACGGCCAACATGACCGGCAACGTGGTCATCCTCGGCTTCGCCGCGGTGGGCGCCCCCGGCTTCTCCGTACCCCTCACAGCCACCTCGCTGGGGTGCTTCCTCGTGGGCGCCGCGGCAGGCGGGCGGCTCACCTCCCGCGTCCGCCGTGCGACCCGGCCGACCCTTGTCGCGGAAGCCCTGCTGGTGGGCGCCTCGGCAGCCATCGCCCTGGCCTGGCCCGAACGCCCCGGCACCCGCTACGCCCTGATCGCCCTCACCGCGCTGGCCATGGGCCTGCGCAACGCCACCGTGCGCGCCCTGGGTGTCCCCGACCTCACCACCACGGTCCTGACCATGACCCTGACGGGCCTGGCCGCCGAGTCCCGCCTGGGCAGCGGCACCGCCGACCGCTCCCCGCGCCGCACAGCCGCGGTCCTCTCCATGTTCGCGGGCGCCTGCCTGGGCGCCTGGCTGGTCCTCCACCACGGCCTGGGCGTCCCTCTGCTCCTGGCGGCAGTGGCCTCAGCGGTCCTGGCGGTCCTGGCGCCGGACCGCGACTGACCCCGCTCCTGCTCGCCGCCGTCCCGGCAGCCCCCACCCTGTGCGGCCGAGCCGAGGGCCGGCTTCCGTACGTAGACCACCACCTGGGCACCCCACACCCGCACCCGCTCGCACTCCTCGAAGTGCTCCCTGAGCGTGCGCCGCTTGACCTCCTCCTGGGCGAAGGGGTCGAGGGGCTGGCCGTCGGGGTCGGCCAGGGCGATGGCGCGGGGCGTGGCCAAGAGGCGGGACCGGATGGTGTCCGGTGGTAGCTCCGTGCCCTGGAGGGTGTGGGAAGCGGCCGGGGAGCGGGCCAGGGCCACGTCGTGCAGGCGGGCGTACAGCGAGGGGTACGACAGCAGCCACTCGCGGCGGCGGGACGGGAGGAACAGCACGCCGTCGCCGGGGCGGGACAGTTTCCGTACGGTCTGGGCGACCGCCACCACGTCGTCCTTGCGGCTCTCCGGGGTCCGGACCGCCAGGGAGGCGGGGAGCAGGGCCAGGGCCAGCAGGCAGACGGCGGCCCTTCCCAGGTGCGCCGGCAACCGGTCCAGGGCGAGGCCGCCGAGAAGGGCCAGGCCGGTCAGGGCGTACAGGACGTAGCGGTCGACGTACCACGGCCGGAGCAGGGAGGCGGTGAGCAGGAGGCCGGGCGGGACGATCAGCAGGGGCAGGGCGAGCGCGGTC
>NZ_MUNH01000520.1:0-8748 GCF_002154615.1 Streptomyces recifensis | reverse complement strand
CGCGCCGCCGCCGAGGCCGGTGTCACCGCGCCGCTCCCCCACCACGGTGCCGTCGAGGTCGAGCAGCACCACCCGCAGCTCGTCGCGGTCCAGGTGGACGCCCACCGCGTGTCCGGCCTCGGGGACCAGGCGAAGCACGGTGCGCGGCTTGCCGCCGGTGGAGGCGCGGCGTCCGGCCTCGGCGGCGAAGCCCTCCTCCCGCAGCCGCGCGGTGATCTTGCTGACGGCCTGCGGGGTGAGCCCCGTGCGCTCGGCGAGTTCCAGCCTGCTGATGCCCTCCGCCCCGGCGCCGCGCAGCAGATCGAGCACGAGTGCGGTGTTGTGGGACCGCACCGCGAGCAGATTCGCCCCCGCCGGGTTGCTCCTCGTCCTGTTCACGGGTCCATTCTCTCCGCCGCTTGCACTTTGGCAACAGCGTTGCGAAAGTAGGAGTCATGACTGGTACACCCCTCCGCGTCGGCCTGATCGGCTACGGCCTCGCCGGCTCCGTCTTCCACGCCCCGCTGATCGCCGCCACGGACGGCCTCGTCCTGGACACGGTCGTGACCTCGAACCCCGAGCGCCAGGAGCAGGCCCGCGCCGAGTTCCCGGACGTCCGCGTCGCCGCCACCCCGGACGAGCTGTTCGAGCGCGCCGGTGAGCTGGACCTGATCGTCATCGCCTCCCCGAACAAGACGCACGTGCCGCTCGCCACCTCCGCCCTCAAGGCCGGCCTGCCGGTCGTGGTGGACAAGCCGATCTCCGGCACCGCCGCCGAGGCCCGCGAACTGGCCGCCCTCGCCGACGAGCACGGGGTGCTGCTCTCCGTCTTCCAGAACCGCCGCTGGGACAACGACTTCCTCACCCTGCGCAAGCTGCTGGCCGACGGCGCGCTGGGCGACGTCTGGCGCTTCGAGTCCCGCTTCGAGCGCTGGCGCCCGCAGCCCAAGGGCGGCTGGCGCGAGTCCGGCGACCCGGCGGAGATCGGCGGCCTGCTCTACGACCTCGGCAGCCACGTCGTCGACCAGGCCATCACCCTGTTCGGCCCGGTCACCGAGGTGTACGCCGAGGCGGTCGTCCGCCGCGACGGCGCCGAGACGGACGACGACACCTTCCTCGCCCTGACCCACGCGAACGGCGTCCGCTCGCACCTGTACGTCTCCGCGACCACCGCCCAGCTCGGCCCCCGCTTCCGGGTGCTCGGCTCGCGCGCCGGCTTCGTGAAGTACGGCCTGGACACGCAGGAGGCCGCGCTGCGCGACGGCGCCCGCCCCGGCACCGACGCCGCGTGGGGCGTCGAGGAGGAGTCGCTCTGGGGCCGTCTGGGCGCCGGCGAGTCCCCGGTCACCGGCGGCGGCACCGCCGTGGAGACCCTGCCCGGCGACTACCCCGCCTACTACGCGGCCGTGGCCGCCGCCGTCCGGGGCACCGGCCCGAACCCGGTGACCGCGCTGGAGGCCGCGGAGACCCTCGACGTACTGGAGGCGGCCCGCCGCTCCGCCCGCGACAAGGTGACGGTGACCCTCTGATGACGCAGGCACAGAACACCCCGAGCGTGGCGGACCTTCAGGCCCAGGAAGAGCGCCTGGTCTTCCGCAGCTTCACCCACGACGACGCCTGGGCGCTGGGCTCCCTCCTGGTCGAGCTGGGCCGGGAGCGGCAGGCGCCCATCGCCGTCGACATCCACCGCGCGGGCCAGCAGCTCTTCCACGCGGCGCTGCCCGGCTCGACCCCGGACAACGACGCCTGGATCGCCCGCAAGCGCCGGGTGGTGGAGCGGTACGGCTCCGCCTCCTACCTGGTCGGCTCACGTTTCCGCGCCAAGGGCACCACCTTCGAGGACTCGTCCCGCCTCGACCCCGACCGCTACGCGGCGCACGGCGGTTCCTTCCCGATCACCGTGGAAGGCGTGGGCGTCATCGGCTCGGTGACCGTCTCCGGGCTGCCCCAGATCGAGGACCACCGGCTGGTCGTCGAGGCGCTGGAGCGGTTCCTGAAGGTGTGACACCCGCGCGGCTCCCTCCGGTCGGGCCCGTCGTGCACGACGATCGTTCGTGCACGACATCCAGCCGGAGGGAAAGAACCGATGAGCGACTCGACGAGCGGGAGCATCTCCAAGGCGGAGATCGGCCGGTACGGCGTATGGAGCCTCGGCCTGCGCAACGAGGACCCGGGTCGGCGCGGTGAGATCGGGGAGGCGGCGGCCGAACTCCAGGAACTCGGCTACGGCACCGCCTGGCTCGGCGGCTCCAGCGCGCCCGTCAACGCCCTGCCCCTGCTGGAGAAGACCGACCGGCTGGTCGTCGGCACCAGCATCCAGAGCATCTGGCAGCACGACGCCCGCGAGAGCGCGGCCGGTTACGCCGAGGTCGAGACCGCGCACCCCGGCCGGTTCCTGCTCGGCCTGGGCGTGAGCCACGCCAGGCTGACCGAGCAGTACCGAAGGCCGTACTCGGCGCTGGTGGAGTACCTGGACGAGCTGGACGCGGCCGGCGTCCCGGCCGGGCGGCGCGTCCTGGCCGCGCTCGGACCGAAGACCGTCCGGCTGGCGGGCGAGCGCTCGCTGGGGGCGATCCCCTATCTCGTCACCCCCGAGCACACCGTGCGGGCCCGCGAGATCCTCGGCCAGGAGCCGCTGCTGGCACCGGAGTTCGCGGTCGTACTGGAATCCGACCCGGCCCGCGCCCGCGAACTGGCCCGCGGTCACCTGGACATGTACCTCCAGCTCCCCAACTACACCACCAACTTCGAGCGGCTGGGCTTCACCGAGGACGACCTGCGCGACGGCGGCAGCGACCGGCTGATCGACGCGCTGTACGCCTGGGGCGACGACGACACCATCCGCCGGAAGGTGAACGCCTTCCTGGAGGCGGGCGCCGATCACGTCGCCCTCCAGGTCGTGCAGGAGGGCTCTGCCGACGACCTGCACCGCGCGGCCTGGCGGAAGCTGGCGGGCATCCTCCTCTGACGCTGCCGGCCGCCCCCCTGGCCGCTCACGACAGCACCGCCCGCTCCACCGCGCTCCAGGTGGTGCTGGTGACGACGTAAAGCGCGGCGGCCAGGGGGACGACGGCGACGGTCACCAGGGTGGCGAAGGACAGGAACGGGGCCACCTTCCCGACCGCGGCCTGGCCGGGAACGCCTGCCTGCACGGCGTTCTCGGCCGCCGCACGCCTGGTGCGCCGGAAGTTGACCGTGGCGACGGCCGCGACGACGGCGAAGAGGGCCAGGTAGACGAGGTCGGCCCCGCCGAAGATCCCGCCGTCGAGGGCATCGGTCCAGCGGCCTGCGAGCGGGGCGGCGAGGAGGTCGTGGTCGAGGAGGGTGTTGGGGCCGTCACCGATCGTGGCGTTGGAGAACAGGTGGTACAGCAGGAAGAACGCGGGGAGTTGGAGCAGACCGGGCAGCAGGCCGGAGAACGGGGAGACCTTCGCCTCGGTGTGCGGCTCCAGCACCGCCCGCTGGAGCCGCTCGGGATCGCGGGCGTGCTTCGCGCGCAGCCCGGCGCCCCTGGGCTGGAGGGCGGTGCGGGCCCGCTGTCCCCGGGCGGCGGCACGGGCGAGCGGGTGGGTGGCCAGCCGGACCAGCGCGGTGAACAGGACGATCGCGGCGGCGGTCGCGGAGGCGCGGAAGAACGGCTGCAGCAGGTCGGCGAGTTGCTCGACCAGGTGGGCGAAGACAGACATGGGGAACCCTCCGTACGGGGTGGCGTCGTGCGGGATGCGGCCGGGAAGCGGCCGATGGCAGGACGACCCGCGCGGGCGGGGCGGAGAGAGGGGTGGTGCGGCCCTACGCGCAGGTCGTCGGCAGGACCCGGCCGGGCGCCCGTGGCCTGCGGCGGCCCTTCGCGTCGGGGTCGCGCTGCGCCAGGAACGCCGTACGGCGGGCCCTGTCGCGTATCGCGGTGCGGACGCGCGTCGGCGGGACGGCGGGGACGCGGCGGGCGGTGAGGACCGAGCAGAGGGCGAGGGCGGTGCCGGCGGCGGTGGTCGCGGCGAGCGCGACGGCGGTGGTGAGACCGCCGGAGCCGAGCAGGGCGGCCTGGAGCAGCAGGAGCTGGAAGAGGACGAACAGCGGCAGCAGGGCGCGCGTGACGGCGGAACGACGGTGCACCACCGACGACACCCCCCTTCTGTGCCCCTGCCCCCATGACTACGGGCTGTACAGGCCCGTTCACCGCGTACAACGCCCGGTGTTCCGGCCCGGTTCCCGATCTTCGCCGCGAGTTGGAGAAATCTCCTCGTCGGGCGCCCTCCTCCGCTGTCACCCCTCGGCAGTACGGTGTCATGCATGCGCCCCGACACGCCTGCCGAGAACGTCGACCACACCGCCGAAGCGGCACGCCTGGAGCGGACCGCCGGCCTGTACCCCGAGGACGCGGAGGTGCTGCTGCTGCGCGCCGCGGCCCACCTCGAACTGTCCGGCGCCCGCCCCGCGGCGACCGCGCTCTACGACCGGCTGCTGTCCTCCGCCGGCCCGCTGGAGCATCCGCAGCTCGTCCGCGCCCTGAAGGCGGCGAACCTGTGGGAGTACGGCCACGAGGCCGAGGCGCGGGCGATCATCGACGGCATCCGCACGGCCGCTCCGCGGGACGCGGCGCCGTGGGTGATCGTCGCGGAGGCGCTGGAGTCGCACGACGAACTGGAGGCGGCGCACGAGACGTTCCACCAGGGAGCGGTCCTGCTGCTGACGGACGCGCCGGAGCCGCCGTACGCCACGCACCCGCTCCTCTTCGGCCGCCACCGGGTCCGCCGCATGCTGGGCCTCCCGCACGACACCTGGGACGCGCTCGCCGACACCCTCCACACCTCCCCGGTCTCCCTGGACGAACTCCACGACCCCAAGCGCGTCTGGTCCCTCGGCTCGGAGAACCCCGCCGAGCTCGAAGCCGAGATCTCCCGCCTCCGAGCGGAACTCTCCACGGCCCGCGAGGCCCTCTCCCGCCCGTACCCGGTGGCGGTCCTGCACTGGCCGTCCTCGGAGCTGACGGAACTGGTGACGGCGTACCCGACCCTGGAGTCGGAGTACACGTCCCATGCCCACCACCTGGCGACCATAGAGACGTCCCTCCGCGAACTGGCCGCCTCCGGCACCCCCAACCTCGGCATCGTCACCGGCACGGTCCCGTCCTACGAGGCCTTCGCGGCCTCGGAGGGCGCGTCCCCTGCGGACCCGGCGCTGCTCCCGGAGTACGCGACGACACTGGCGGCGCGGGGGTTGGCGGTGGCCTGGCCGCCACAGCGGGGGGCTGGGTGTTGGTGTGTGAGTGGGCGGGAGTACGGGGAGTGCCACGGGGCGGAGTGAGGCGCGCTGACCACCCCTTCAGCCGTTGTCAGTCGTGGCTGTTACAACTAATCCACGTTGACAGGTGCCTGAGGGGGTTGCCGTGACAGAGGCAAAGGGGCCGGCGGAGCCGGTTGCTGGGGTCTACGAGAAGCTGATCACTCAGGACGACGAGCGAGAGCTCAAGCAGCTAGAGGCTCTGGGCTGGAAGGCCATCAATACAGAGGTCAGCGAGGAGTCCACACCCCATGTGCTTGCTCGGCACATTGGCGCGATGGTCACCCAGAGGCTGAGCCAGCTTCCTCCGGAGCAGCGTGTGCCGTTCGCCAACGGGCTCCTGGCCTCGCTTGCCTCCAAGGGCGCGCCGGAACACGAGTCGGAGCCGGTCAGCGCCCTCGTCGAGGGCCCGCAGCAACTGCTCGCGCTTGCCAAGCAGGAGGCTCCCGGGGCCTACTCCGTGCGCCCGCTGACCCCGCTGTCTGAGGCATCCCTGCTGACGAACTCCCCCGAGGACCTGAGCCTGGGCACCGAGCTTCGAGCGGAGCTTGCCACCGCGGACCGCATTGACCTGCTGTGCGCCTTCGTGAAGTGGTACGGAATACGAGTCCTTGAGGACGCCCTGCGCGCTGCCAAGGAACGCGGTGTGCCGATTCGAGTCATCACCACCACGTACATGGGCGCCACGGACCGCCATGCTCTGGACCGCCTCGTACGGGATTTCGGCGCCACCGTAAAGGTCAATTACGAGATCCGGTCTACCCGCCTCCATGCCAAGGCATGGCTCTTCCGTCGCAACACCGGCTTCGACACCGCGTACGTGGGCAGCTCGAACCTCTCTCGGGCCGCGCTACTCGACGGGCTCGAGTGGAACGTGCGTCTGTCGTCGGTGGCTACGCCGGCGGTACTGGACAAGTTCGAGGCGACCTTTGACGCGTACTGGAACGACACTGCCTTCGAGACCTACGACCCTGATCAGCACGGCGCGCGCTTGGACGAAGCGCTGGCGCAAGCGAGTGGCACTGGCTCCGGCACCGACCTGAAGATCAACCTCTCTGGTCTGGAAGTACGCCCCTTCCCGCACCAGCGGGACATGTTGGAGCGCCTCACGATCGAGCGGGAGCTTCGCGGACGCCACCAAAACCTTCTTGTTGCTGCCACTGGCACGGGCAAGACCGTGATGGCCGCCCTTGACTACCGCGGCTTGCGTAAGAACTTCGAGGGTGGCCAGCCCCGACTCCTCTTTGTCGCCCACCGCAAGGAAATACTGCGGCAGTCTCTCCGCACCTACCGCGAAGTGCTCGATGACGGATCGTTCGGCGAGCTTCTGCATGGCGGCCAGGACCCACGCGAGTGGAACCACGTCTTCGCCAGCGTCCAGTCCCTCAATGTGCAGCGTCTTGAGCAGTTGGCTCCTGACCACTTCGACATCATCGTGATGGACGAGTTCCACCATGCCACCGCTTCGACATACCGAAGGGTCATCGAGCACTTCTCGCCCAGGGAGTTGCTGGGGCTGACGGCTACGCCCGAGCGGATGGACGGACGCAACGTTCAGGATGAGTTCTTCGATGGCAGGATCGCGGCCGAAATGCGCCTCTGGGAGGCACTGGAAAACGACCTCCTCTGCCCCTTCCACTACTTCGGCGTACCCGACGGCACGGATCTTACGAACCTGAACTGGCAGAAGGGTTCGTACACCGACCAGGACCTCGACAAGCTCTACACGGGCAACCACGCTCGCGCCCGCATCGTGGTGAAGCAGATCCAGGACAAGGTCTCCAACCCCGGCTCCATGCGGGCGCTCGGCTTCTGCGTCACCAAGGCCCACGCACACTTCATGGCGGGCTTCTTCCGCGAGGCGGGCTTCCAGGCAGTGGCGCTCGACAGCGACTCTTCCTCGGAGACGCGCGCCCAGGCACTTGCCGATCTCCGTGAGGGCAAGCTTCAGGTGATCTTCTCCGTCGACCTATTCAACGAGGGTCTCGACATCCCCGACGTCGACACGCTGCTCCTGCTCCGTCCGACCAACAGTGCCACGATCTTCCTTCAGCAACTGGGTCGAGGGCTGCGGCGCACCGAGACCAAGCCGGTACTCACCGTCCTCGACTTTATCGGGCAGCACCGGGCCGAGTTCCGCTTCGAGGAACAGTTCCGAGCCTTGACCAACCTGACCCGGAACCGGCTGGTCGATCACATCGAGCATGACTTCCCGCAGCTCCCGTCGGGCTGCCAGATCATCCTGGAGGGGAAGTCCAAGAACTTCGTCCTGGACAACATCCGGACCCAGCTTGGGGCTACGGTGAAGACGCTGGTCAAGGAGGTGAAGTCCTACCACACACCTCTTTTGGCCGACTACTTGCGAGAGAGCAGGCGCGAGATCAAGGAGCTCTACAAGAGCGACAACTCGTGGACGGCGGTGCTACGCCGCGCAGGTTCCTCGAAGAGACCGCTCCCCCTGCGGAGGCCGCGCTGCTGAAGCGAGTCCACTCCTTCCTGCACGTCGACGACCCGGAGCGGGCGGATGCCTATCAACGGCTGCTCCGGGATGACGCCCCCTCCTACGACGAACTGAGCGCCCTCGATCAGGCTTACGCTCGCATGCTGTTCTTCAACATGTGGGACAACGCTGGCGGCTTCACCAGCTACCAGGAGGGCCTTGACTCGCTGCGGCCATTGACGGAGTTCCGTGACGAGGTGCGTCAGCTACTTACGTATGTCATGGAGCGAACGGACCACTTCCCCCTCTCCCTCTCCGGGCGCCTGAGTCAGGTGCCGCTGAAGGTGCACAGCGCCTACAACCGCTCCGAGATCCTCGCTGCGCTCGGTGTGGCCCGCCTCGGTGGCCAGATGCCGCGCTCGTTCGCGCAGGGAGTGCAGTGGGTCGATGAACTGCAGACGGACGCGCTACTCATCACGCTGGAGAAGAACGAGAAGGACTTCTCCCCCACCGTTCGCTATCGGGACTACGCGCTTAGCCCGACGCTCTTCCACTGGGAGTCACAGAATGCCACGGCTGCCGACTCACGGACGGGCAAGCGCTACCAGCAGCACGAAGCGCTGGGCAGTGAGGTCCTTCTCTTCATGCGGCGGTACAAGAACACCGACATAGGCAAGTCTCAGCCCTGGATGCTGCTCGGGCCGGCCACGTACGACACACACACCGGCAGCAAGCCGATGGCCATCACCTGGCGTCTCAAGCACGAACTGCCGGCGGATGTATGGACGTACTCAGCAGCCGTCACGGCAAGCTGACGCGTCAGTCCCACGCCGGGGATTCTGGCGGCTACGCCACCGCCACCAGATCCGCCAGGCCGAACAGAAGAGCGTAGCCGGGCGGGAGTTGGGCGAGGAGACGGGCTGTCCGGGCGGCGCCCAACTGCTGGGCCAGCGCCGTCAAGACCGAGGTTACGTGCCAGCGGGCCGTTGCCGGGGTCGCGTTCTCCATGTGGGGGGCCACGGACTCTACGAACTCGCGTGCCGTGAGGG